>NZ_JBHWGA010000018.1:0-169464 GCF_042733315.1 Streptomyces sp. NPDC059718 | reverse complement strand
AATGGGTGGAGCTGACCGGTACTAATAAGCCGAGGGCTTGTCCATAGGTTGCTCGCGTCCACTGTGTAGTTCTGAAACAACGAACCGTTGGTTCGTATGGTTTCATAGTGTTTCGGTGGTTATAGCGTTAGGGAAACGCCCGGTTACATTTCGAACCCGGAAGCTAAGCCTTTCAGCGCCGATGGTACTGCAGGGGGGACCCTGTGGGAGAGTAGGACGCCGCCGAACAAATTTTGAGCCCCGGCTCCCGAGTTTAATCACTCGGGAGCCGGGGCTTTTTTGCGTACGATCGCGTTATGACGAGCTACACGATACGTGCGTCCCGCCCCGACGAGTGGCGTGCCCAGCGGGCCCTGCGGCTGGAGGCGCTCAAGGACCCCGCCAGCAGCGTGGCCTTCGTCAACACGCACGACACCGAGGCCGCGTTCACCGACGAGGTGTGGCAGCAGCGGGGGCAGACGCAGGCGTTCATCGCGGAGGACGAGGCCGGCGAACGCGTCGCGAATGTGGCCGTACTCGTGGAGACGGGCGAGGAGTTCGCCGTGCCCCAGACGCATCTGGTCGGTGTCTACGTACGGCCGGAGTTCCGGGGCGGCGCGTTGGCCGCGGAATTGCTGGGGGCGGCGATCGCGTGGTCATGGGAGCTGCCGGAGCAGGTGCGGCGCGTACGGCTGTGGGTGCACGAGGACAACCACCGGGCGCAGGCCTTCTACAAGCGGCTCGGCTTCGTCAGGACGGGGAGGACGATGGCGTTCCCGCTGGACGAATCGCAGACCGAGTACGAGATGGAGCTGGAGCGGCCGTAGGGAGTGGGCTAGGGCAACCGCACCGCGTCCGGGACCTCTTCGAGGAGCGCGGGCGGTTGGGTGCCGAGGACGATGCGGGCGTCGGCGCGCTGCCACAGCGGCCCTCGCCAGTGGTCGCGGGCCTGTTCGGGGGAGCGGAGCACGGCCAGGGTGGGCAGGCCGGCTGAGGTGCCGGTGGCCAGGAGGTCGGGGAGTTCCGGGATCGGCGCGAGGGCGGCGATGTCGTCCAGCACGAGGGTGATTGGTGGGTCGAGCCGACCGGAGGATGACCCTGCGGCCATGCGCCGGCCGTGCTCGACCACGCTGGAGACGAGTGCGGTGAGCAACGGCATCGCACCCGGGTGGGTTCGAGGGTCCTCGTTGGGCTCGCCCACCACATAGAGCGTGCCCAGATCCTTGAGGAATGACTCCAGCTCGAGGCCGTCGGCGCGTCCGGGATTGCAGGCGTCCCGGATGTGGACGGAGTTGAGGGACTCCATGGCGCGGTGGACGAGGGCCTGGGCGGCGTCGCGGCGGTGGGTGTGGGCGTGGAGGACGGACTCGAGCTCCCCGCTCCAGCCGGAGGCGGCCTTGGAGTGCGTGCGCAGGATGCGGACGGCGTCCTGGCCGGAGGTGCCGCCCGCCCAGCGGTGCACCTGGCGGAAGGGCTGGCCGTCGACGGCGGCGGCGTGCAGCCAGCAGCGCAGGAGGGTCTCGGCGGCGTCGAACATCGCGGCGTCGACCGCGGCGCGCGGCCGTACCGGGAAGAGCAGGGCGCGGGCGCGGGTGACGGCCGTGGGGACGTCCTCGCAGCCCGAGTGCGGGGCCCAGCGGAGCCGGGCCGGGGTGTCGACCAGGTGGGCCGGGTCGTAGACGTGGACCGGGCCGAGCTTGGCGCGGTTGCCGACGGTCTGGTGGAAGGTGTCCGGGTCGGCGGTGGTGACGAGGACCGGGCCCGCCGCGTTGAGGACGGACGGCTGGACGAGGCGCTTGCCCTTGTCGCTGCGGAGGGCGGCGAAGGCGGCGTAGGTGCGGGTGAGTTCGCGGTCGATGGTCACCGACGGAGCCGCGGGGCCGGCGGCGGGGACGCCGGTGGCAGGTCCCACCGGTAGGGGTTCAGGCTCGGGGGCGGCCGGCTCAGGGGCCTCCACGGGCCGCTGCGCGGCCTGCCGGGGCCGGACCGGGGTCTCGGGCTCCACGGCAGCCTCCGCGGCCTTCTGGGCGGCCGTACGGCGTGCCGCGCGGCGCAAACGGGTGCGCGCGACGACGCCCATCACGAAGACCGTGAGGACGAAGAGCACCATCAACTGCCCGATGAACACACCCCAGAACAACCCGGAGCCGGGCAGCCCCGCCGGCGGGGCGGGCCGCCAGGCACCGGCGATGTCGTGGGGGTCGGCGATGAGGTGGCGCATGGCCACGGGCGTGCGCGTGAAGTGGACCTCGGCCGGCCACGCCCCGTGGGAGACGAGGCCGGCTATCCCGGTGCCCGTCCACACCAGGACGGTCATGCCGAGCAGGAAGCCCATGACGCCGAGGATCAGCCCGTCCGGGATGCCGCCCTCGCGCTCCTGTCCGTGGTGCTGCGCTCTGGCCATGGTCAGGTCCCCGTTCAGGCCACCGCGTCGTCGGCCAGCTGCTTGTCGAGGGAGACCCGTGGCTCGTCGAACCCGTCCGCCCGGTCGTCCTCGTCGGCCGAGGCCTCGGTCATGGCGCGGTCGGTGTAGACCAGCGGCCGTTCGGTCTCCGTGATGAGGTGCTTGACGACCTGCACGTTGCCGTTGACGTCCCAGACGGCGATGCCGGGGGTGAGGGTGGGGATGATCTCCACCGCCCACCGGGGCAGGCCCAGCACCCGGCCGGTCGCGCGCGCCTCGTCGGCCTTCTGGGCGTAGATGGTGCGCGTGGAGGCCATCTTGAGGATCGCCGCGGCCTCCTTGGCGGCGGCGCCGTCCACCACGTCGGACAGGTGGTGGACGACGGCGACGAAGGACAGGCCGAGTCGGCGGCCGAACTTCAGCAGCCGCTGGAAGAGCTGCGCGACGAACGGGCTGTTGATGATGTGCCAGGCCTCCTCGACCAGGAAGATGCGTTTCTTCCGGTCGGGGCGGATCCAGGTGTGCTCCAGCCAGACGCCGACGATCGCCATGAGGATCGGCATGGCGATGGAGTTGCGGTCGATGTGGGACAGGTCGAAGACGATGAGCGGGGCGTCGAGGTCGATGCCGGCGGTCGTCGGGCCGTCGAACATGCCCCGCAGGTCGCCGTCGACGAGCCGGTCCAGGACGAGGGCCACGTCCAGGCCCCAGGCGCGGACGTCCTCCAGGTCGACGTTCATCGACTCGGCCGAGTCGGCCATGGGGTGCCGCAGCCGGTCCACGATGTCGGTGAGGATCGGCTGGCGGTCGGTGACCGTTTCGTGGACGTACGCGTGGGCGACCTTCAGCGCGAATCCGGAGCGCTCGTCCAGGCCGCGGCCCATCGCGACCTCGATGATCGTGCGGAGCAGGGCGAGCTGGCCCGTGGTGGTGATCGCCGGGTCGAGCGGGTTGAGCTTGATGCCCCCGTCGAGGGCCGCCATCGGGTCCAGGCGGATGGGAGTTATTCCGAGGGCCTTGGCGATGAGGTTCCACTCGCCGACGCCGTCCTCGCCCTGCGCGTCCAGGACGACGACCTGGCGGTCGCGGAAGCGCAGCTGCCGCAGGACGTACGTCTTCTCCAGGGCGGACTTGCCGTTGCCGGACTCGCCGAGGACCAGCCAGTGGGGGGCGGGGAGTTGCTGTCCGTACAGCTGGAACGGGTCGTAGATGTAGCCCTTGCCGGAGTAGACCTCGCGGCCGATGATCACGCCGGAGTCGCCGAGGCCGGGTGCGGCGGTCGGCATGTAGACGGCCTGGGCCTGGCCCGTGGAGGTGCGGACGGGGAGTCGGGTGGACTCCACCTTGCCGAACAGGAAGCTGGTGAAGGCGTCGGTGATCGCTGCGAGGGGGTCCAGCATGGCCATGGGTGGAGAGCCTCCTCGGCGTCAGCGGTCGTCGCGCCTGGGGCGCAGGCTCCGGCGTGGCATCGTTGTCCCTGTCGTCCTTCCCATTAGCGCCGTCCCTGGAGACGGAGCGTCAAGTGCGCACAGGCGCATGGTGCTACCTCCAGGCCCCTCAGCGGCGGATGCCGGTCGCGAACGGAAGCGTGTTGACGAACGCCCGGTGGTGTTCGCGGTCGCACCACTCCAGCTTGAGGTACGACTTGCCCGCGGAGGCGCGGATCGTGCGCTTGTCGCGCGCAAGGGCTTCCGGGGAGCGGGAGGAGACCGTGATGTAGCCGACCAGGTTGACGCCCGCGGCGCCGGAGGCGAGGTCCTCGCCGCGCTGGTCGATGCGGGTGTGGTGGGCGAGGTCGCGGGGGTCGACGACGCGGTTCATCTTGGCGGCGCGGCTGGCCTCGGCGTCGTCGTTGGTCTTCTCGGTGAGCATGCGCTCGATGGCGACGTCGGTCGGCTCGAGGTCCATGCAGACGGCGACGGTGCGGATCACGTCCGGGGTGTGGACCAGCAGCGGGGCCATGAAGTTGACGCCGACCGGCGTCAGCGGCCACTCCTTGACCCAGGCCGTGGAGTGGCACCAGGGCGCGCGGGTGGCCGACTCGCGGGTCTTGGCCTGGAGGAAGGTCGGCTCGGTGGCGTCCAGTTCGGCCGGCCAGGCGTTGCGGCGGGTCATCGCCTGGATGTGGTCGATCGGGTGGTCCGGGTCGTACATGGAGTGGATGAGCGACGCCAGCCGCGCCTGGCCGAGCGGCTGGCGGACCCGGATGTCGGCCTCGGTGAGGCGGGCGCAGATGTCGGTGAGCTCACGGGCCATGACGGCGGCGATGCCGGCGTCCTTGTCGAGGGACTTGCGGGCGCCGCCCGCGGCGCGGGCGATGGCGTTGCCCTCGGCGGCGAGCTCGCGGCTGTAGTGCATGCACGCGACGAGGTAGGCGCGGTGCTGCTCGGACGAGGTCGACACCATCGACTGCAGTTGGTCGTAGGAGTCCTTCAGCCACTGCTCGGCCCGGTCGTCACCGCGCTGGGCGACGTCCTTGGCGTGGGCGTCGGGGTCGGCGGGGAGGGTACGGGCGAGCATCTGCAGCCGGGTGACGAAGCCGTCGCCGTTGGCCACGTGCTTCAGCAGGGTGCCGAAGCGTTCGACCAGGGCCTCCTGGTCCTCGCTGTCGCGCAGGCCGACGCCGGGGCCCTCGATCTCGATGGCGGCGGTCACGGTGCGCCGGTCGACGTGCAGCAGCACGGCGATCTCGTCCGGGCCGAAGGGCGCCGACAGCCAGGTGATGCGGCCGATGCCGGGGGGCGGCCCGATCTCCACCTCGCGGCCGTCGAGCCGGGTGCCGGACTCGGCGGCGGTGGAGCGGTAGGTCGCGGCCGACCGCAGCGTGCGGCGGTAGCTGCGGTTGATCTCGAACCAGCGGTAGAAGGTGCGGCGCCGGTAGGGCATGTAGACGGCGGCGAAGGCGAGCAGCGGCCAGCCCGTCAGGCCGAGGATGCGCAGCGGCAGCACGGGGATCAGCAGGCCGCTCATCATGCCGAGGAACGCGCCGACGATGATCAGGGCGATCTCACCGGTCTCGCGGTTCTTGCCGACGATGGCGTTGGGACGTGCCTTGCCGATCAGGTACGTACGGCGCTGCTGCGGTGCGGCGTAGGGCTGGGACGTCACCGGCTTTCGCCTCCTGCTGTCTTGCTGGTGGTTCCGCCGCCGTTGCCGCGGTCAGGGTTCGTGCGCGGCGCGGGGGCCGGTGCCGGCGCGGTGCCGTTGCGGCTGCTGTGCGCGGCGATGCCGCTGGGCACGGCGTTCGTGGGCTGTGCGCCACCGCCCGAGGCCTGCTCCTGGGGCCCGCCGCGGGTGCTGTGCGTCTTGATGCCCTGCTTCACCAGCGCGGCCGGGGAGGAGATGACGGCGGCGGCCTGGGACTCGGCGCTCGCCTTGCGGTTGCTGCGGAGGCTGGCCACGTCGTCGCCGAAGCCGGGGACGAAGCGGTAGATCATCGCGCTGGCGAAGATGGCCAGCAGGATGATGGCCAGACCCGACACGACGGCGCCGAACGCGGTGGGCCCGTCGGAGCCGCTGAGCGCGCCCGCGAGGCCCAGCACGACCACGATCACCGGTTTGACGAGGATCACCGCGATCATGATCCCGGCCCAACGGCGCACGTGGTGCCACATGTTCTTGTCGACCAGGCCCGAGTACACGGCGGTGCCGAGCAGCGCGCCGACGTACAGCAGGGCGGCACGGATGACGAGTTCGAGCCACAGGACGCCGGCGGCGAGCACGGACACCAGGGAGACCACGATCAGCATGATCGGGCCGCCGCCGATGTCGGAGTCCTTGGTCAACGCGTCCTGGAACGAGCCGAAGAACGTGTCGGTGCCGGCGGAGGTGCCCGACGCGATGACCTCCGTGATGCCGTCGGTGGCCGACACGACGGTGTAGAGGATCAGCGGCGTGAAGGCGGAGGCGATCACGGTGAGCCAGAGGAAGCCGACCGCCTCGGTCAGCGCCTCGGTGAGGGGCACCCCGCGCACGGCGCGCTTGGCGACGGCCAGCAGCCACAGGAGGAGCGTGAGGAAGGTGGAGGCGGCGAAGACGACGGCGTACTGGGTGAGGAACGCCTTGTTGGTGAAGTCCACGGCCGCGGTCTTGTTGACTGCCTTGGAGAGGCCGTCGATGACCCAGGCGGCGGCGTCGGCGCAGCCGCGCGCGAGCGAGTCCAGGGGGTCGAGGGGGTCCGCCACGGAGGGGGTGTTCTTGGACCCTGTGCCGCCCTCGCAGTAGTCGCGGGCCTGTCCCACGATCAGGTCGCACGGGTTGTTGCTGCCGCTCGGGCTGGGGGTGGGGCCGGGGGCGGCCACCGCGCGTGAGGCGGCCAGGACGAGGGTCGTTTGGGCAGCCGCGACCAGGGCGGTCAGGGACAGCGCGCGGCGCCGGTGGCTACCTGGCATACGTGAACCCTCCGTAACCCTGGACCGCGTTGGCGATTTCCTCGGCGTCGGCCGCGCGGTTGTCGCCGTTGACGGGCGCGGGTCCCTCCTTCTGGCCGGACGTCTCGATTCTCCAGTCCCCGTCAACCCAGACCAGTTGCTCGGTGATGGTGAACCACGTCTGGCTCACGGGCTTCGTCGAGCCCTCCCCGGCCAGGCCGACGAGGCCCGTGCTCCACACCTCGACGGTCGCCGCGTTCTTGGAGAAGCCCGTCACGCGGGTGCCCACGGGGACGGTGCGGGAGACGAACGTGTAGCCGTCCGGCACGCTTCCGTCTTCGTTGAGCCCCACGTTGGCGAGGAAACCGGGCGAGTAGGCACGGTCGAGGTCGCCCTGGAGGCGGTCGACGACCTGGGGGGCGTGGATCGCCGCGACGATCGTGTGGCGGCGGGCCTCGTCGAACATGCCGTCGGAGCCCAGCGCCACCGCGTAGTTGGCGGCCGCCGACTGCGCGCCCTGGTCGGTGCGGGCGTAACCCGTGGGGATGCCCGCGTCCTTGCCGTTCACCGGCTTCGTGCCGGTGGGGGATGTGGGCTGGGAACGGGCGCCGTTGGAGGAGCCGCCGCTCTGGCTGCCGCCGCCGGGGGAGTCGGAGGGGGAGCCGCCGCCGCGGTTGGCGAAGGCGATGGCGGCGATGAGGAGCACGACGACGCCGACGACCGTGACGAGGCTGCGGCTGGAGCGCTGCGGGCGGCGGGAGGGGCCGCCGGTGCCGGGCGGGGGCTCGGGGAGACGGGTACGGGTCGGGGGGCCGTCCTGGCCGAGGCTCATCGGCGGCTCGCCCCCTCGGGGGTCATCGGGTGAGTGGGCATCAGCAGACAGCCTCGGGTGGGGTGCGGGGCCGGGACGGGCCCCTCGGGGACAGTGCGCAGGGGATGGGGCGGACTCCGACGCGTGGTCGCTAGACCGCCATCCCGTAGACGATGGTGAAGAGCGTGCCGAGGGAGCCGATGATGAACACGCCGGTCAGGCCGGCGATGATCAGTCCCTTGCCCTGCTCCGCACTGAAGGTGTCGCGGAGCGCCGTGGCTCCGATGCGCTGTTTCGCCGCGCCCCAGATCGCGATGGCCAGGCAGAGCAGGATCGCCACTGCCATGACCACCTCGATCATGACGCGTGCTTCGTTCCCCAGAGAGCCGAAAGGCCCCCAGTCCGGGGCGATACCACCGATGATGGTGTTGATGTCGCCCTTGTCGGCAGCCAGGAACATGAGAACTCACCACCACGCTAGATCAGTTGGCGTCCTCGACGGGGCGCAAGGAGCCAAGGTCTATCTTGGCGGAGGATGTCGCCGTCGTATGTCGACTCGGCGACTTTCTCAGCCGATTCCCCGGTGTGATCCGGGCCGCAACCGCCAGACTGGACACACTGGCGTGCGATCCGGTGTTCGATGGGACTTTGTTGACTACTCTGTGTATCACGGTGGTGAGCGGAGGGCAACGATTGGCGGCGCTGCGGGTGGGGATGCTCCCCAGGGCCTGGCGCACCGTCACCTTCCGTGCCGGGCAGGGTGATGTGACGAAGGGGTGGGGCGGGTGACGGCGGCTTCGCGGACCGCGCGGAAGGCCTGGCTGGTGTCGGGGGTCGTGGGTGGCCTCTTCATGTCGTTCGTCATGCTGCTCGTGGTCGGTACGTACCTGGTGGCGGCGAAGCTGGCGGGCGGGGGCGGGGCGGTGACGCTCGCCACGGGGGCGGTGCCCGCGGCATACCAGGGCCTGGTGCAGAAGTGGGGGAACCTCTGCGGGGCCATCAACCCGGCGCTGCTGGCGGCCCAGCTCTACCAGGAGAGCGGCTGGAACCCGAAGGCGCAGAGCGCGGCGCAGGCGCAGGGGATAGCGCAGTTCATCCCCGGGACGTGGGCGACGCACGGCGTGGACGGGGACGGTGACGGGGACCGCGACGTGTGGGACCCGGCGGACGCCATCCCCTCGGCCGCCTCGTACGACTGCGAGCTGGCCGGCTACGTCAAGGACGTGCCGGGGGACCCGACGGAGAACATGCTCGCCGCGTACAACGCGGGTGCGTACCGGGTCATCCAGGCCGGCGGGGTGCCGCGGATCCGGGAGACGCAGAACTACGTCCGGATCATCACGACCCTGCAGAAGAGCTTCGCGGCGCCCGTGGGCCCGGTGGGGCCGTCGCGGCAGTCGGCGGGCGCGATCTACTACGCCCAGCAGAAGCTGGGGACGAAGTACCTGTGGGGCGGCAACGGCACGCCGGAGCAGGGCGGCCGGTTCGACTGCTCGGGCCTGACGAAGGCGGCGTACCACTCGGTGGGGATCGAGCTGCCGCGCGTGGCCAACGACCAGTGGAACGCCGGACCGCACCCGAAGCGGGACGAGCTGCTCCCGGGCGACCTGGTCTTCTTCGCGTACGACCTGACCGACCCGCGGTCCATCCACCACGTGGGGATCTACGTCGGCGGCGGCTACATGATCAACGCTCCCTACACGGGCGCGGTGATCCGCTTCGACAAGATCGACACCCCGGACTACATCGGGGCGACGCGCGTGACGGCGGCGGGCGCGGCGGCGGTGTGACCGTCGCGCGCCCGCCGCGGCGTCGCTGTGGGTGAACACCCGGCCCCGGCATGCGGGAACGTGTCTCCCTTCGATAACACCTTGGTGATCATCCGGTGGAGACCGGAACGCGACGTACCGTGCCGTCCGTTGGACGGGGGAGAATCAACTCCCACACGGACGTGCACGGGGGTGCGGCGGAAGAGAATGAGGGGACACCGGTGGCAGAGCTCTCACTGGACGGCTCGAACCCCGACGTCAGTCTGCTCCGCGACATCAACGGGCTCGCGAAGGACGCCCCGCGCTGGTTCGACCGCGTGATGGAGGCCGTCGGCGAGTACGGCCTGATCCTGCTCATGGTGCTGATCGCCGGCTGGTGCTGGTGGCGCGTGGCGCGCCGCAGCGGCGCGGAGGCGCCGACGGCCGTGGCGGGTGTGATCTGGTCCGGGCTGGCGGCGTCGATCGCGCTGGCGCTCAACATCCCGCTGCGGAACTTCGTGGACCGGCCCCGGCCCTTCGTGGAGCACGAGGGCATCGACGTCCTGGTGAAGGGGAAGACCGACTTCTCCTTCGTCAGCGACCACGCCACCTTGACGATGGCCGTCGCGATGGGCCTGTTCATGGTCAGCCGCAAGTGGGGCCTGGCGGCCATCGCCGTCGCGCTGGCCGAGGGCTTCTGCCGCGTCTACATGGGCGTGCACTACCCCACCGACGTCCTGGGCGGCTTCGCCCTCGGCACGGCCGTCGCGCTGCTGCTGGCCCCGGCGGCGCTGGCCCTGCTGACACCGCTGACGAAGGCCGTGGCGGGGTCCCGCATCGGCGTGCTCGTGCAGGCGGCCCCGGGCCGGCCGGAGGCCCGCCGGGGCGAGCCCTACCCGGAGCCGTCGGCGGTCGACAAGGACCTGGCCGCCTGACGGCCGCCGCCGGCGGACGGGCCTCGTTACAGGGCCTCGTTACAGGGCCTGCTGGAAGCTGAACAGCCGCGAGGGGTCGTAGCGGGTCTTCAGGCGGGTCAGCTTCTCGGCGGCCGAGCCGTAGTAGGCGGTGCGCCAGTCGGTCAGCGTGGCGTCGGTGTAGTTCTGGTAGGCGGCGCCGGAGGCGTGGCGGCGCATGGCCGCGTGGAGCCCGGTCAGCCAGCCCGTGGTGCCGGGGTTCTCTATGTACTGCGCCAGGAAGCGCGAGCGCCGGTGCACGAAGGCGGTGGCCGTGGGCGCGACACGGTTGACGGCGCCGCCCAGCGCGGTGAGGGAGACGCTGCCGGAGCCGGAGCGGAGCCCCTCCACCTGGGACAGGAGGGTCTGGATGCCGGCGGCGGAGAGCGAGCGGTCGTAGAAGTCCGAGCGGGCCGCGTAGGTCTCCCGGCCGAGCCGGCCGGAGGGGCTGCGACCGGGGGTGGTGCCGGGCAGGTGGCACTGGGCGGTGCTCAGGTTCGAGCAGCCCGCGTACGCGAGGGCGGCGTCGAGGTAGGAGCGCGGGTGCAAGGAGACGCTCGTCGCGGGGGCACCGATGGTGTCGGCGAGCCGGTCGACGGCGTTCGCGAGCCCGTCGCGTGAGGTGATGCCCACGGTGGCGATGCTGATCTGCGGGGATCCGGTGCCCGACTTGTCCAGGTGCAGAGCGGACCAGATCTCGTCGGGCTGGGTGGGCCCCCACTCCTGCCAGGCGCGCAGGACGGCGGCGGCCTTGCTCCAGGGCCAGGTCAGGTAGCCGGTGACGACCTGCGGTGAGGCCTGCGTGTCGAAGGTCAGCCGGGTGACCACGCCGAACTGGCCGCCGCCCGCGCCGCGCAGCGCCCAGAACAGCTCCGGGTTCTCGCCGGCGCTGCAGCGCAGCACCCGGCCGCCCGCCGTGACGATCTCGGCGCCGGTGAGGCTGTCGCAGGTCAGCCCGTACGCGCGGCTGAGCACCCCGTGGCCGCCGCCCAGGGTGAGGCCGGATATGCCGACCGTCGGGCACGAGCCGGCCGGCAGGGTGCGTCCGCTCGCGCCGAGCTTGGTGTAGACGTCGATGAGCTTCGCCCCGCCCCCGATGGTCGCGGTGCCGCCGGACAGGCTCACCGAGGCCATGGACGAGACGTCGAGGACGAGCCGGCCCTTGCCGCCGGAGTAGCCGGCGTAGGAGTGCCCGCCGTTGCGGACCGAGACGGGGACGCCGGTGCGGCGGGCGAAGTCCAGGCACGCCCGGATGTCCTCGGTGCCGGAGACGTACGCCACGGCGGCGGGGCGCTGCCCGTCGAAGCGGGTGTTGTACAGCAGGCGTGCGGTGGCGTAGTCCGCGTCGTCGGGCAGGACGAGGCTGCCGTCCAGGGTGCGGCCGAGGGCCTTCCAGTCGGGGCGGGCGGTCGGCGAGGCGCTGGGGGACGCGGCGCTGCCGGCCGTCGTGGCGGTGCCGGGGGTGCCGGGCGCGGCGCTGCCCGCGTGCGCGGGGCGGCCGCCCTCGGGGGTGCAGGCCGTGGCCAGCCAGCCCGCCGCGGCGACGCCGGCGCCGCCGCGGATCAAAGTTCGTCGGTTCAAGGTGGGGCCTCCCGCTCCGCTTCCCCCGTGTGGTCGTCCGTGAGGACGGTGGGGAACAGGTGACCGGTTGCGGGTGGGGGATGTGACGTCCGCCGGGCCGTCGTCAGCCCTGCTCGTGGTCGGTGGCGTCGCGCCGGGCGCGGTCGCGCGCCCGGCGGGCCGGGCCCCGCCAGCCGCAGACGCAGGTCGCGCGGGAGAAGGCGCCCTGCTCGGTGGTGGTCGCCCGGTGGGCGGGCGGGGGTGGATCGCTGGGAGGCACGGAACAAAGCTACCGGCCGTGACGCGGTGCCCTGACCCTCGTTATGCCCGACGACGTCCGAGGCGCGGGTGCAGGGGGTTGGCGGAGATGGGGCAGCTCGGTCGGGCGACTGTGGCAGCCGTGGGTCTCGGGTTGTGCGCGCTGGCGGTGGCGGGATGCTCGGCCGCCGGTGAGGCCGTCGAGGTGGACAGCGTCCCGGTCGACGCCGGGGAGACGCTGCGGCAGGCGGTGGACTCCCTGGCCGCCGCGGGCAGCTCGAAGATCGTCACGTCGATGGAGATGGCCAGCGGCGGCACGAAGATCGCCATCAGGGGCACCGGTTCCTTCGACTACGCCGAGCGCCGCGGCAGCCTCCAGGTGGTCCTGCCGCCGGACGCGGCCGGGGACGCCGAGCACGAGCCGGTCACGGAGCTGCTGACGCCCGGCGCCCTCTACATGAAGAACCGGGGCGAGGGCGTGCCAGCCGACAAGTGGGTGCGGGTCGACACGACCAGGCTGCCGGACGGCAACCTCGTCACGGGGGGCGCGACGGACCCCCTGGTGGCCGTGGAGCTGCTGCGGGGGGCGCGGGAGGTGCGGCAGACCGGGACGCAGACCCTGGACGGGGTGCGGGTGCGCCACTACCAGGGGGTCACGGACATCGCGGACGCCGCACGCGTCGCCTCACCGCTGGTGCGGGCGGAGCTCGCGGCCGCGGCGGAGGGCTTCACCGTGACCCGGGTCCCGTTCGACGTCTGGCTCGACGAGGACGGCCGGCTGCGCAAGGTGCGGCAGCGCTTCACCTTCAGCAACGGCGGGGGCGCGGGCGTGCGGAGCGCGCCGGCGCAGGTCACGGTGGTCTCGACGACCGGGATGTACGGATTCGGGGTGCCGGTGCGGGTCACGCTGCCCCGGGAGACCGACATCTACACGGGGAAGATCGTTTCTGCGACCGGCCCCTGAGGGCTTGCCGAAATGGCCCGTCCGTGTCATGCACGGACCGTGCATCAGTCCCTACGCTGGGCGGGGAGGAGGTGGTGCACGTGGCGGTGTGGCTCCTGGACCAGGACGACCAGGTCCACGTGGCCCTCGCGGAGATCGAGCTGTGCTGCGAGCTGATGATCGCGGCGTCGGCGACGACCGAGGAACGGCTGAGTTCCGAGCGCATCGACGAGGTGCTGAACGTGAGCCCCCGCGTGCCCGCGCAGGGGACCCGGTGGTCGGCAGGGGCCGGTCGCTAGCTCCGGAGCAGCCGGGCTATGGCGGCGGTGGCCTCGGCCACCTTGTCGTCGGCCTCCGGTCCGCCCTTCGCCGCGGCGTCCGCGACGCAGTGCCGCAAGTGCTCCTCCAGCAACTGGAGAGCGAAGGACTGCAGAGCCTTCGTACCGGCCGACACCTGGGTGAGGATGTCGATGCAGTACACGTCCTGCTCGACCATCCGCTGCAGACCGCGGATCTGGCCCTCGATGCGGCGCAGCCGCTTGAGGTGCTGGTCCTTCTGTTTGGCGTAGCCGTGCTGGTGCGCCTCGTGCCCGTGCTCCGGAGCGTCCCCGGCGTCGTCCGCCGGCGACTGCGCCTGTTCCTCGGCGCCACCGGTCTCGATGACCGTCATGATGTCCCTCCTGCCCCCTATACCCCGGCAGGGTATATCGTACCGAATTCGCCCCAATGTGCGAGGGTGCGCGCAGAACCCCAGCTGGGGCGCACCCGCGGCGATGAGCGACACTGTAGGACGCCGGTTAGCTGTTGCCGGATGATGCGCCTAGCATCAATGCGACCGAAACCGATGTATTCCGAGGACTTCACGTGCGCTTTCGTCTGACCCCCAGGGAGACGAGCTTCTACGACATGTTCGCCGCATCCGCGGACAACATCGTCACAGGGTCGAAGCTCCTCATGGAACTGCTCGGGGCCGATTCGGCCACCCGCTCGGAGATCGCGGAACGGATGCGTGCCGCGGAGCACGCGGGAGACGATGCCACGCACGCGATCTTCCACCAGCTGAACTCCTCCTTCATCACGCCCTTCGACCGGGAGGACATCTACTCCCTGGCGTCGTCCCTCGACGACATCATGGACTTCATGGAGGAGGCCGTCGACCTGGTGGTGCTGTACCAGGTCGAGGAACTGCCCCGTGGGGTCGAGCAGCAGATCGAGGTGCTGGCCAGGGCTGCCGAGCTGACCGCCGAGGCGATGCCGCACCTGCGGACCATGGACAACCTCACCGAGTACTGGATCGAGGTCAACCGGCTGGAGAACCAGGCGGACCAGATCCACCGCAAGCTGCTGGCCCACCTCTTCAACGGCAAGTACGACGCCATCGAGGTGCTCAAGCTCAAGCAGATCGTGGACGTCCTGGAGGAGGCGGCGGACGCCTTCGAGCACGTGGCCAACACCGTGGAGACCATCGCGGTCAAGGAGTCCTGACCCCGGTGGAGACGTTCTCTCTGGTCGTGACCATCGGCGTCGCGCTCTTCTTCACGTACACCAACGGTTTCCACGACTCCGCGAACGCCATCGCCACCTCCGTGTCCACCCGGGCGCTGACCCCGCGGGCCGCGCTGGCGATGGCCGCGGTGATGAACCTCGCCGGGGCCTTCCTCGGCACCGGGATCGCCCACACCGTCAGCGAGGGCCTGATCGAGACGCCGCACGGGCAGACCGGCATGGCGATCCTCTTCTCCGGGCTGGTCGGGGCGATCGTCTGGAACCTGATCACCTGGTACTACGGCCTGCCCTCCTCCAGCAGCCACGCGCTCTTCGGCGGTCTGGTGGGGGCGGCGCTGGCCGGGGGCACGGGGGTCATCTGGTCCGGGGTGGTGGACAAGGTCATCCTGCCGATGTTCCTGTCGCCGGTCGTCGGCCTGGTCGTCGGCTACCTGGTGATGCTGGCCATCCTGTGGATCTTCCGCAAGGCCAACCCCCACAAGGCCAAGCGCGGCTTCCGCATCGCGCAGACCGTCTCGGCCGCGGGCATGGCGCTCGGCCACGGCCTGCAGGACGCGCAGAAGACGATGGGTGTCGTCGTGCTCGCGCTGACCATCGCCGACGTCCAGGAGGAGGGCGACGGGATCCCGCTGTGGGTGAAGTTCGCCTGCGCGGCGATGCTCTCGCTCGGTACGTACGCCGGCGGCTGGCGCATCATGCGCACCCTCGGCCGCAAGATCATCGAGCTGGACCCGCCGCAGGGCTTCGCCGCCGAGACCACGGCGGCGTCGATCCTCTACACGACCGCCTACATCTTCAAGGCGCCGATCTCCACGACCCACATCATCACCTCGGCGATCATGGGCGTCGGTGCGACGAAGCGGGTCAACGCGGTCCGCTGGGGCGTCGCGAAGAACATCGTGACCGGCTGGTTCATCACCATGCCGGCCGCGGCGCTGGTGGCCGCGCTCGTCTACGCCGTGGTGCACGTGGCCTTCGGCTGAGCCGGGAGCGGCCCGCCCCCGGGTACGCGCCCCCGGGTACGACGCAAATGGGCCCGCCCCCCGTACGGGGGGCGGGCCCTTCGCCTTGCGGTGGCACCGCCATGCAGCACCGCAGGACGGCTGTGGCCGGCTGCGGGACGGATCAGCCGAAGCGGCCGGAGATGTAGTCCTCGGTCGCCTGGACGGACGGGTTGGAGAAGATGCGCTCCGTCTCGTCGATCTCGATCAGCTTGCCGGGCTGGCCCACCGCCGACAGGTTGAAGAAGGCGGTGCGGTCGGAGACGCGCGCGGCCTGCTGCATGTTGTGGGTCACGATGACGATGGTGAAGCGCTCCTTGAGCTCACCGATCAGGTCCTCGATGGCGAGGGTGGAGATCGGGTCGAGCGCGGAGCAGGGCTCGTCCATGAGCAGGACCTGGGGCTCGACCGCGATGGCGCGGGCGATGCACAGACGCTGCTGCTGACCGCCGGACAGGCCGGAGCCGGGCTTGTTGAGGCGGTCCTTGACCTCGTTCCAGAGGTTGGCGCCGCGCAGCGACCGCTCGACGATCGCGTCGAGGTCGCTCTTCTTCTTGACGCCGTTCAGCTTCAGGCCGGCCGCGACGTTGTCGTAGACCGACATCGTCGGGAACGGGTTGGGGCGCTGGAAGACCATGCCGACCGTGCGGCGCACGGAGACCGGGTCCACGCCGGGGCCGTAGAGGTTCTCGTCGTCCAGGAGCACCTTGCCCTCGACGCGGCCGCCGGGGGTGACCTCGTGCATGCGGTTGAGGGTGCGCAGGAAGGTGGACTTGCCGCAGCCGGACGGGCCGATGAAGGCCGTCACCGTGCGCGGCTCGATGTTCATCGAGATGTCGTCGATCGCCCTGAAGCCGCCGTAGTACGCGGAGAGTCCGCTGACGTCGATTCGCTTGGCCATGGTGGTGATGCTCGCAATCCTTGGGTCGCTGATGTTGGCCGCGTCAGCGACCGGTCTTCGGGGCCTTCCAGCGCGCGATGCTGCGCGCCACAAGGTTGAGGATCATGACGAAGGCGATCAGCACGAGTGCCGCCGCCCACGCCCGGTCGTAGCTCGGCTCGTTGCCGTTCTGGTACTGCTGGTAGATGTAGAACGGCAGCGAGGCCTGAGGGCCGTTGAACGGGTCGTTGTTGATCAGGTTGTTGCCGAAGACCAACAGCGCGATGGGGGCGCTCTCGCCGGCGATGCGGGCGACCGCGAGCATGACGCCCGTGGTGATGCCGCCGATCGCGGTCGGGATGACCACCTTCACGATGGTGCGCCACTTGGGGACACCGAGCGCCAGCGAGGCCTCGCGCAGCTCGTTCGGGACGAGCTTGAGCATCTCCTCGGTGGAGCGGACGACCACCGGCATCATCAGGATGGCCAGGGCCATGGCGCCGGCGAAGCCCGAGGGGCCGAAGCCCAGCAGCAGGTTCCAGGTCGACAGGATGAACAGACCGGCGACGATCGACGGGATGCCCGTCATGACGTCGACGAAGAAGGTCACCGCCGTGGCGAGCCGGCCCTTGCCGTACTCGACGAGGTAGACGGCGGTCATCATGCCGATCGGGGCCGCGATGGCGGTGGCGATGCCGACCTGCTCCAGGGTGCCGATGATGGCGTGGTAGACACCGCCGCCCTCGCCGATGGTCAGCACGCCGTTCATGGAGTGCGACAGGAAGGCGCCGTCGAGGATCTTGACACCCTTGCTGACCGTGGTCTGGATCAGCGAGTACAGGGGAAGCGCGGCGAGGACGAAGGACGCCCAGATGACACTGGTGGCGACCCGGTCCTTGGCCTGGCGGCGGCCCTCGACCATCGCGGCGATCGCGTAGGTGCCGAGGACGAACAGCAGGACGGCGATCAGACCCCACTGGATCTTGCTGTCCAGGCTCGCGCCGAGGCCGATGCCGACGGCGAGCACGAGCGCGCCGGCCGCTATGCCCGCGGGAGCCCACGTGGGGAGCCGGCGCTGGGCCAGGGCACGCTGCGGCACCGCGGGGGCGGAGCGCTTGTCTGCTACTGCGTGGCTCATGCGTTGGCCCCCGAGTATTCCTTGCGCTTGGCGATGATCGCGCGGGCGGCACCGTTGACGAGCAGGGTGATGACGAAGAGCACCAGACCGGAGGCGATCAGCGCGTCACGGCCGAACTCGTTGGCCTCGCCGAACTTGGCGACGATGTTCTGGGAGAAGGTCCCGCCGACCGGGTCCAGGACGTGCACCGACAGGATGGGCGCGGCGGACAGCACCGTGGCGACGGCCATCGTCTCGCCGAGCGCGCGGCCGAGGCCGAGCATCGAGGCGCTGATGATGCCGGACCGGGCGAAGGGGAGCACCGACATGCGGATGGTCTCCCAGCGGGTCGCGCCGAGGGCCAGGGCGGCCTCCTCGTGCATCCGCGGCACCTGGCGGAAGACCTCGCGGCTGACGTTGGTGATGATCGGGAGGATCATGATCGCCAGCAGGATGCCGACGGTGAAGATCGAGCGGGCCGCGCCCTGCGGGTCTTCCTTCTCGAACACGACGGTCCAGCCGAGGTACTCGTCCAGCCACATGTTCAGGCCGACCAGGTGCGGGACCAGGAAGAGCGCGCCCCACAGGCCGTAGATGATGCTGGGCACGGCGGCGAGCAGGTCGACGATGTACGACAGCGGGGAGGCGATGCGGCGCGGCGCGTAGTGCGAGATGAACAGCGCGATGCCGACGGCGATCGGGACCGCGATGACCATCGCGATGATCGAGCTGACGATCGTGCCGTAGGCCAGCACGGCGATGCCGAAGACCGGCGGGTTCGCGCCGGCGTTCCACTCGAAGGTGGTCAGGAAGTTGCCCTGGTCCTTGGAGATCGCGTTGATCGCGCGGATCGTCAGGAAGATCGCGATCGACGCCATGATCACCAGCAGCAGGATGCCGGAACCACGGGAGAGGCCCGAGAAGATCTTGTCGCCGGCGCGCGTGACGTTCGCCCCGGCGTGCTTCGCGGACGGTGGCGGGGTGGGGTTCTGTGTAGTTATAGCCATCGGTTTTTCTCCGGTCTGGGTGGGGGATCGCTCCCCCGGCGGCGGTGCACCGGAAGTGCGACCGGCCCCGCGACGTGCGTCGCGGGGCCGGTCGACTGGGTTAGGACAGGGCGTCCACGGTGGAGCGGACCTTCGTGGCGATCTCGGCCGGGAGCGGCGCGTAGCCGGCCTCGGACAGGATCGACTGGCCCTCCTCGGAGGCGGTGTAGCCCAGGAAGGACTTCACCAGCGGCAGGGTGTCGGCCTTGTTGCCCTTGTCGCAGGCGATCTCGTAGGTCACCAGGACGATCGGGTAGGCGTTGTCGGCCTTGGTGGTGTACGCGGCGGACATGTCCAGGGACAGGTCGGCACCGGTGCCCACGACCTTCGCCTGCGCGATGCCGGCGGAGGCGTTGTCGGCGGTGGCCTCGACCGGGGCGGAGGCGCCGGTGTCGATCTTCACCGTCTTGATGCTGTTGGCGGTCGCGTAGGAGAGCTCGAAGTAACCGATCGAGCCGTTGACCTGCTTGACCTGGGCCGCGACACCGGCGGACTTGGCGGCGGACTGGCCGCCCTTGCCCGCCCACGCCTTGGCGTGCTCGTACGGCCACGCGTCCTTGGCGGCACCGTTGAAGTACTTGGTGAGGTTGTCCGTGGTGCCGGACTCGTCCTGACGGTGGAAGGTCTGGATCTTGGAGCTGGGGAGCTTGGCGTCCGGGTTCAGCGCCTTGATCGCCTTGTCGTCCCAGGTGGTGATCTTCGAGTCGAAGATCTTGGCCAGGGTCGGGGCGTCCAGGACCAGGTTGTCCACGCCGGAGACGTTGTAACCGATGGCGATGGGGCCGCCGACCATCGGGATGCTGATGCCGGTGCCGTCGGTGCAGACCTTCTTGGACGCCTCGACCTCTTCGGGCTTCAGCGGCGAGTCGGAGCCGGCGAAGCCGTCCGTGCCGTTGTTGAAGTCGATGATGCCCTCACCGGAGGACGACGCCTTGTAGTTGATCTGGGCGTCGGCGCAGGCCTGCTGGTAGTTCTTGACCCAGGCGTCCATGGCGTTCTGCTGCGCCGAGGAGCCCGAAGCGAGGAGCTGGCCGCCCTTGTCCGCGCACTTGATGCTGCTGGACGAGGTGGGCGCCTTGCTGCTGTCGCCGCCCGCGTTCGTGTTGTCGTCCGAACCGCACGCAGTGAGCATGAGGGCACCGGAGACCGCGACCGCGCCGACGGCCAGGGCGCGGAGCCCGCTCTTACGCTGAAGCTTCACCTTTGGTGATTCCTTCCTGAAGCCCGCCGGTGGACGGCGAAGCAGAGGTATGGATTTCTGCATCCACCCGGCGGCTGCTCGCTCACCGGTAAGGCCGAAATTAGGCAGATCAGGTGAAGTGGTCGACGGCCAAGGGTGAACGCAAGGTGAACCTCGCATATCAGTGCGGTGCTGTAGCCCACACCGAGTGGCGTACGTCTCAGCGTGCCACCGTCACCTGCGCGTTCCGCGCAGGAACGCGTCGAGCACGGCACGGTCCCGCTCATGGGTGAGCCGGTTGCGCGCGGCGGCCGGCGGCAGCCAGACCATCCGGTCGACCTCGTGGTTCGGGGCGAAGGAGCCCTCGCGGGCCTCGGCGGCCCAGTAACGCACGATCTTCGTGCGCCCCTCCACGACGTACGTGGAGGAGGGGAGCACCCGCCCGGGCACGCAGTCGAGCCCGGTCTCCTCCTTGACCTCGCGGAGCGCGCCGTCCAGCGCCGTCTCCCCGCGCTTCAACTTCCCCTTGGGAAGCGACCAGTCGTCGTACTTGGGGCGGTGGATCAGCGCGATCTCCAGGCCGTCGTCGAACGGGGAGCGGCGCCACAGCACCGCTCCGGCGGCGAGGATCGGGGTGTCGGCGGTTCCGGTGGAGGCGATGGCGGTGCTCCTTTCCGGGCGGGGCTGCGGGTCACGGGCCGCTCCCGCGGAAGGGCCGGACGGCCGGTGCGACCGTCAGCGCGACCACAGGTGGGCGAAGGCGTACCGGGCCGCCTCCACCTCCAGGCGCTGGTCGGCGTGGAGCACGCCCAGCGCGTAGGCGGTGGCGGGGGCGATCCGCGGGGTGCGTGCGGCGGCGGTGACGGCGGTCGCCGCCTCCGAGGCCTCGCGGTGCTGCTCCAGCACCCGCGCCGCGGCGGCCAGCCGGGCGGCGGAGTCCCCGTCGTCGTAGGCCAGCACCTCCTGGGCGTAACGGCGCAGGCGCAGCAGGACGCGGACCCGGTTCCACGCGGCGTCCTGGCGTTCGGCGGGCAGTTCGCCGGCGAGCGCGGCGTGGAGCGTCTCGCCGTTGTACGGGTGCCGTGCGCGCGTCAGCGGCAGCGCGGCCGCGGTCTCGGTGAGCCGGGCGTGGGCCTGCTCCGCCAGCAGCGGCAGCACGGTGGCGGCGGGTTTGCGCGCCGCGGGGGACAGCGGCACCTCGGAGGCGAGCACCGCCACCGCGTCCACCACCGCGTGGAACCGCGAGGAGCCCATGGCCTGCAGGGCGGCGGAGTGCGCCCGGGTCCGGGCGAGGGTGAGCTGACGTTCCAGCAGGGCACCGGCCCGGGCGGCGCCCACGGCGAGCGGGCCGCTCGCGGCGCCGCCGCGTTCGGCGGCCTGCGGCGGAGCGGGGGAGCGACGGGTCCCGGCGGCGTGGGCCACCGCGGTCAGCGGTTCCGGGAGCTCGGCGGGCGCCTGGGGCGCGGCCGCCGTGCCGCGCGGGGTCTCTGCGACGCCGCCCAGGCGCTCGCGGGGCGGTTCGGACACCGCGGCCGCCGGGTCCGGCGCGGTGGGCACCGGCAGCCACAGGCCGAGGTCGTCGTCGGCGGGAGCGGCGGGGATGCCCCCGGTGTCCTCCGCGGAGGCCAGCCGCTGCAGTGCGCCGATCAGCCGGCTGAGCCGGGCGGCGTAGCGGTGCTCGCGGCCGAGGGTGTCGGTGAGCCAGCCGAGCTCGGCCCGCAGGGGGTCCGCCCAGCCCGGGTCGGTGAGCGACCCGAAGGTGTGCAGGGTGCCGGCGATGCGGCGGGCCGAGCGGCGCATCTGGCGGCCGCTCTCGGCGGTGTCGTCCTGGGGCCGGCCGGGTTCGCCCTCACGTGGTGCCAGTGCGCGCAGAAAGGCCGTGGCCTCCTCCCGCAGGTACTGTCCGAGGACCGCACCGGCCTCACGGTCGGGGAGCCCACCGGCGGTCAGGCCGGCGGGCGTCGCTGCCGTGTCAGGGTGTCGCTGGGCCACGCCGGCGCCTCCGCGCATCGATGAGCATCTCCTGGATGTGGGGCAGCGGACGCCCTTCGGCGTCGGTGCTGTGCCGGGTCCAGTCCCCGTCCGGGCCGAGCCACCAGGACGAGGTGGAGTCCGAGGTTCCGGTCTCCAGGAATCGGTTCAGGGAGGCGCGGTGCGCCGGGTCGGCGACCCGGACCAGCGCCTCGATCCGGCGGTCGAGGTTGCGGTGCATCATGTCGGCGCTGCCGAGCCACACCTCGGGGTCGCCTCCGTTGCCGAAGACGAAGACCCGGGAGTGCTCCAGGAAGCGGCCGAGCACGCTGCGCACCCGGATGTTCTCCGACAGCCCCGGCACCCCCGGGCGCAGCGCGCAGATGCCGCGCACCCAGACGTCGACGGGAACGCCGGCCATGGAGGCCCGGTACAGGGCGTCGATGATCGCCTCGTCGACCATCGAGTTGGCCTTGATCCGGATGTACGCGGGCCGGCCCTCGCGGTGGTGGGCGATCTCCGCGAGGATCCGCGAGACCAGCCCGTCGCGCAGGCTGCGCGGGGCCACCAGCAGGCGGTTGTAGGTCTCGCGGCGCGAGTAGCCGGAGAGCCGGTTGAACAGGTGGGACAGGTCGGCGCCGACCTGCGCGTCGGCGGTCAGCAGCCCGAGGTCCTCGTAGAGCCGGGCGGTCTTCGGGTGGTAGTTGCCGGTGCCGACGTGGCTGTAGCGGCGCAGGGTGTCGCCCTCCTGGCGGACCACCAGCGACAGCTTGCAGTGCGTCTTCAGCCCGACCAGGCCGTAGACGACGTGGCAGCCGGCCTCCTCCAGCTTGCGGGCCCACTTGATGTTGGCCTGCTCGTCGAAGCGCGCCTTGATCTCGACCAGCACCAGCACCTGCTTGCCGGCCTCGGCGGCGTCGATCAGCGCGTCCACGATCGGCGAGTCGCCGGAGGTGCGGTACAGCGTCTGCTTGATGGCCAGGACGTCCGGGTCCTGCGCGGCCTGCTCCAGGAACCGCTGCACGGAGGTGGAGAAGGAGTTGTAGGGGTGGTGCAGCAGCACGTCGCGCTCGCGCAGCGCCGCGAAGACGTCGGTGGCGTGCGCGGACTCGACCTCGGCCAGGTCCGGGTGGGTGCCGCCGACGAACTTCGGGAACCTCAGCTCCGGACGGTCCTGCGCGGCGATCGCGAACAGCCCGGTCAGGTCGAGCGGTCCGGGCAGCGGGTAGACCTCGGCGTCCTCTATGTTCAGCTCCTGGACCAGGGTGTCCAGGGCCTGCGGGGAGATCGACTCCTCGACCTCCAGGCGGACCGGGGGACCGAAGCGGCGCCGCAGCAGCTCCTTCTCCAGGGCCTGGAGCAGGTTCTCCGTGTCGTCCTCCTCCACCTCCAGGTCCTCGTTCCGGGTCACCCGGAACATGTGGCTGTCCAGCACCTCCATGCCGGGGAACAGCTCCTCCAGGTGCGCGGCGATGACGTCCTCCAGCGGGACGAAGCGCTGCGGGCCGGCCTCGAGGAACCGGGACAGGATCGGCGGGACCTTCACACGGGCGAAGTGGTCGTGACCGGAGACCGGGTTGCGCACGGTGACGGCCAGGTTCAGGGACAGGCCGGAGATGTACGGGAACGGGTGCGCCGGGTCGACGGCCAGCGGGGTCAGGACCGGGAAGATCTTGTTGCGGAAGAGCGTGAAGAGCCGGGCCTGCTCCTTCTCGGTGAGGTCGCTCCACCGGATGATGTGGATGTCCTCCTCGGCGAGCGCCGGGGCCACGTCGTTCTGGAAGCAGGCGGCGTGCCGGGCCATGAGCTCGCGGGCGCGGGTGAGGATGTTCTCCAGCACCTTGCTGGGCGACAGGCCGGAGGCCGAGCGCTGGGCCACGCCGGTGGTGATGCGGCGCTTCAGGCCGGCGACGCGGACCATGAAGAACTCGTCCAGGTTGCTGGCGAAGATCGCGAGGAAGTTGGCCCGTTCGAGGAGGGGGGTGCCCGGATCCTCGGCGAGTTCCAGCACGCGCTCGTTGAAGGCCAGCCAGCTCTGCTCGCGGTCAAGGAAACGGTTCAGCGGGAGTTCTTCGTCCGTGCCCTCGTCCACCGCCGCGTCGGCCGGAAGGGCCTCGCCCGACTTCTCCGCGGGCCGCGGCACGGTCGCGAGGCCGTCCAGGCGCTTGAGCTCGGGGTGCAGGGGCGGGACGACGTGCGGGCGGCCGTAGGCCGGGGACTGCTCCGCCGGGGGCTGTTCCGCCGGGGGCTGTTCCGCCGGGGTCTCGGACGCGGTGGGAGCACCGGAGCCGGACCGCTCGGTCCGGGCGTTCGTCGGGAAATTCATCGAGGCCATGGGTGCGAGCCCTCCTCCGGATCCGGCACGTCGTTCACGTGGACGGCGGCGCACGGAACCCGGCCACCGACCATGCCTCCATTGTCCCCGGCGCGCCGGGATACCGGCAGGTCGAGAGGGGGGAGGTGGGTCGCGGCGGGCGTCTGCATTCACAGATGCTCGCAAGCGAGTTTGAATCGCCGGTAACGGGCAGGTGGCGGTCAGGAAATCGCCGTACGTACCGGCCGTGTCCGGACGGGCACCCGGATGACTCCGCCGGAGGCCCGATCGCCCGCCCGCGGGAGCCTCAGGTCTCCGTCCGGTACATCAGGTCGACCTCGTGCGTGGTGAAGCCGAGACGTTCGTAGACGGCGAGGGCGGGGGCGTTGTCCGCGTCGACGTAGAGCATCGCGGTGGGCAGGCCGCGGTCGTGCACGAGGTGCCGCAGCCCGATGAGGGTGAGCGCCCGGCCCAGGCCGCCGCCCTGCTCCTCGGGGTGGATGCCCAGGACGTAGACCTCGCCGAGGCGCTCGCGCTCGTGCACCTTCGTCCAGTGGAAGCCGGCCAGCCGGTCGCCACGGAAGGCGAGGAAGAAGCCGGCCGGGTCGAACCAGGGCTCGGCCTTGCGGTCGTCGAGGTCGCGCTGGGTGAGGCTGCCCTGCTCGGGGTGGTGCGCGAAGGCCGCGGCGTTGACCGCCAGCCAGGCGGCGTCGTCCTGCCCGGGGACGAAGGCGCGCACGGTGACGTCGGCGGGGAGCACGGGCTCGCCCAGCGGGGGCGCGCCGGCGCCCTCCTCCAGGGGGCGGCGCAGCTGCCGAAGCTCGCGGAAGAGGGCGAGGCCGAGCAGCCCGGCCAGGTGGCGGGCGGCGGGGTGGCCGCCGTGCGCCCACACGCGCAGCCGTTTGCCGGAGGCGGCGAGCAGTGCGTGGCCGAGGGCGCGGCCGTGCCCCTGCGCGCGGTACGCGGGGTGGATGACCATCTCGGCGGCGGGGGCCTCGACCGGGTCGGTGTCCTCCAGTTGGGCGTACCCGACGAGCACGCCGTCGCTCTCGACCACCAGGTGGCGTACGCCCTCACGGGCGCCGCCGCGCAGGTTCAGCCGGCCCTGCTCGGAGACCGCGGCCTGGCCGTCGACCGCCGCGGCCGCCTCGATCAGGGCCAGGACCGCCTCGGCGCGGCCGGGGCTCAGCGCGTCGAGGGTCTCGATCCTGCGGGGGCCCACGGCGGTCTGCTGCGCTGCTGCGTCGGTCATGGGACCGAGCTTACGGCCGTGGGGGTGCGGGAGGTGTCCATCGGCACCAGTACCGCCGCACCGCAGGCCACGGCCGCCGCGGCGGCGAGGGCGGGCCAGTAGCCGGTGGCCGAGATGAGGGCGGCGCTCAGCGGCGGGACGACGGCGGCGGTCAGGTTCTGGCCGGTGTTGTGGACGCCGAGGGCACGGCCGGACCAGGACGGGCCGGCGCGTTCGGCCGTGGCGGTGAAGGACAGGCCGTTGGTGCTGGCGGTGATCCCTATGGACAGTACGAGGGCGGCGGCGGTCACCGGGGAGGGGAAGGCCGCGGTCACGGCCGCCGCGGCGACCACCACGGCGGTGGCGACGGCGAGTTGCCGCATCGGCCGCAGCCGGCTGCCGACCCGGTCCGACCAGCGCCCGGCGGCGATCCGGAAGCAGGCCCCCAGCACCTGTGCGAGGGCGATCAGCCGGCCGGCGCCGACCGGGGACCAGCCCCGGGTGTCCACCAGCAGCACGAGGGCGAAGGCCCCCGCCGTGAACTGCGGTACGACCAGCAGCGCGCCCGCGCCGTGGATCCGCCACAAGGTCGCCGAGCCCCGGTAGGGGTTGGCGGCCGGCGTCGCGCCGGGACCGGTCCGCGGGCGTACCGGGTCGACGGCGAACAGTGCGACCAGGCAGGCGACGACCCCGCACACGGCGGCCAGGAAGCCGAAGGCGCCGTGCACCCCGTACGCGGCGGCGAGCGGGGGCATGGTCAGCGCGGCCACGCCCATGCCCAGCGGGGTGGCGGTCTGCCGGATGCCCATGGCCAGCCCGCGTTCCCCGGCGGAGAACCAGCCCATGACGAGGCGTCCGCTCGCGGAGTACACCGAGGCCCCCGCCGCTCCCGCCAGGGCGAGCAGCGCGCCCAGCGCCGTCGTGCCGCCTCCGGCACCCACCGCACCGGCCGCGACGGCGAGCAGCGCGGCGGCGCCGCCCAACCCCGTGGCGATGACGACGCGTTCGCCGTACCGGTCCGCGGCGGCGCCCCACACGACGAGGGCGGCCACCAGGCCGGCGGTGGGGCAGGCGATGAGCAGCCCGATCTGCGGCAGCGTCAGGTGCGCCGTGTCCCGCAACGTGGCGGCCAGATAGGGGACTCCGTAGACGAAGGCGCAGGCGGCGGTCTGTGCGGCGGTGCCCAGGGCGAGCATCAGCCAGCGACGGGGCATGGGTGCACCTCCTCGGTCGGTGGTGGATCCAACTATGTCGCTTGTTTGAATGGCGAGACAGATCATTCCGATGGGTGAGACAGGATCCCGGCTGCCCGTCATGTACCGATCAGTCGAAACCTGCCCGTAACCGCAAAGCCACTGACAACTACGCGCGTTGACAATAGGCTGCGGCCGTCCTCCGCCTCCATCCATCGTTCACGTCCAAGGGGACCCATGTCAGTGACCCACCCGCGTCGCCGTGCCGCACGCCGCGTCGCCGCCGCGACCGCCGGTCTGGCGGCGGTCGGTGTGCTCGCGATAGCGAGCCCGGCCGCCCAGGCCCACGAGACCCACCACGGGGGTCACGGCCACGGCAGCCGTACCGTCGACCTCCAGCTGCTCGCCGTCAACGACTTCCACGGCAACCTGGAGCCCCCGGCCGGTTCCTCCGGCCGCGTCACCGAGCTCCAGGCGGACGGCACCACCAAGACCGTCGACGCCGGCGGCGTCGAGTACCTGGCCTCCAGCCTGCGCACCGCCCGCAAGGGGCAGGAGCGTTCGCTCACCGTCGCCGCCGGCGACATCGTGGGCGCCAGCCCGCTGCTGTCCGGCCTGTTCCACGACGAGCCCACCGTCGAGGCCATGAACAAGCTGGGCCTGGACGTCACCGGCGTCGGCAACCACGAGTTCGACGAGGGCAAGGACGAGCTGCTCCGTCTGCAGAACGGCGGCTGCCACCCGACCGAGGGCTGCTACGAGAAGGGCCGCACGTTCAAGGGCGCGGACTACCCGATCCTCTCGGCGAACGTCGTCAACGAGAAGACCGGCCGCCCGCTGCTCAAGCCCTACACCATCGAGAACGTCAAGGGCGTCCGCGTCGGCTTCATCGGCGTCACGCTCGAGGGCACCCCGAACATCGTCACCGCCGAGGGCGTCAAGGGCCTGAAGTTCCTCGACGAGGTCGAGACGATCAACAAGTACACCAAGGAGCTCAAGCGCAAGGGCGTCAACGCCGTCGTCGCGCTCGTGCACGAGGGCGGCTTCCCCGCCTCCTCCGCGTACAACTACGACTGCGACGCGGGCGGTGCGGGCACCGGTCTGTCCGGCCCGATCGTCGACATCGCCAAGAACACCTCGGCGGACGTCGACGCGCTGGTCACCGGCCACACCCACAACGCGTACGTCTGCACCATCCCCGACCCCAAGGGCAACGACCGCCTGGTCACCAGCGCGGCGTCCTTCGGCCGGCTCTTCACCGAGCTCGACATGAAGTACGACCTGCGCACGCACGACATCGTGCGCGCCTCGGTCGAGGGCTCCAACCACGTCGTGGACCGCACCCAGACCAAGGCCGCGGACATGACCTCGCTGATCAGCCGCTGGCAGACGCTGGCCGCCCCGGTCGCGGGCCGCACCGTCGGCTACATCTCGCAGGACATCACCCGGGCCGGCAACGAGTCCGCCCTCGGCGACCTCATCGCCGACGCGCAGCTCGCGTACGCCAAGACCCTCGACACCTCGGCCACGATCGCGCTGATGAACCCCGGCGGGATCCGCACCGACCTGGTGCACAAGGCCACCGGCAGCGAGGGCGACGGCGTCGTCACCTACGCCGAGGGCTTCGCGGTCCAGCCGTTCAGCAACACGGTCAACCTGCGGACGCTGACCGGCGCCCAGCTGGTCACCGTGCTCCAGCAGCAGGTCAGCGGCAGCAACGAGGCCGCCCCGAAGATCCTGCAGATCTCCAGCGGCCTGACCTACACGCTGGACCTCACCAAGACCGGTGCCGCCCGTGTCGTGACCGACTCGATCCGTCTCGGTGGCGCCCCGATCGACCCGGCGGGCAGCTACCGCGTCGCGATGAACTCCTTCCTGTCCGGCGGCGGTGACGGCTTCGGCGAGCTGGCCAAGGGCACCAACGAGCTCGTCGGCGGCGACGACCTGGCCGCGCTCAACGCCTACCTGACCGCCAACTCCTCGGCCTCCGCGCCGCTGGCGGCCCCGGCGGCGAACCGCATCACGATCGTCCAGTAGTACGCGGCACGAGCGGGCGGGTCCCGCGACCGTGCTCCGCCCCGGGGGCGGCCGTCGACACCGGCGGCCGCCCCCGTCCTTCGCGGCGGGCCGCCCGCGACCCCGCTCTCGGGGCGCCGGCCCGTGCTGCCTACGCTGTGGACATGACGACCACGGAGCGACGGCGGTTCAGGTCCGGCACGGTGATCCTCGGCGGCATGGGCGTGCTGGCCGCCGCGCTGACCGCGTGCGGCTCCGACCCCGACAAGCGCTGCGTGGACCCGGACACGTACCGGACGCTCCCGGTCAAGGAGTGCGACGACGACAGCGGCCACGGCCGCTACTACTACGGCGGCAGCGTCCGCAACGGGAAGGCCAAGGGCGGCAGCTTCGACAAGTCGTCGGTGAAGACCGGGGGCTTCGGCGGCCACGGCTCGGGCCACGGGTCCGGCGGCGGCTGATGCGCCGGTACGCCGTCGAGCCGCGCCCGGGCTGGCAGCGGATCGTGGAGGACCAGGGCGTGGTCTACCCGCTGACCCGTTACCCCGACGGCTCCCTGCGGCCGTACTGGGACGAGAGCGGGTACTACGCGTTCTCGCTCCCGGAGGTCGAGGCCCTGGAGGAGACCGTCGCGGAACTGCACGCGATGTGCCTGGCCGCCGCGGAGCACATCGTGGCCGAGGACCGCTTCGCCGAGCTCGGCGTCCACGACCCGCGCCTGGCGGGGCGGATCGCCGAGTCCTGGCGGCGGCGCACAGAACTCCCCTCCCTCTACGGCCGCTTCGACCTGCGCTACGACGGGACCGGCCCGGCGAAGCTGCTGGAGTACAACGCCGACACCCCCACCTCGCTGGTGGAGGCGGCCGGCGCCCAGTGGTTCTGGATGGAGGACCGTTTCCCCGGCGCCGACCAGTGGAACTCCCTCCACGAACGCCTCGTCGACGCGTGGCGGCGCCAGGCCCCGCTGCTGCCGCCCGGCCCGGTGCACTTCGCGCACACCGAGGCCGACGAGCTCGGCGAGGACCTGATGACGGTGGCCTACCTGCGGGAGACCGCCGAACAGGCCGGACTCGACACCCACGCCCTGTCCGTCGAGGCGATCGGCTGGGACGAGCTGTCCGGCCGCTTCGTCGACGACCGGATGCGCTTCATCCGCAGCTGCTTCAAGCTCTACCCCTGGGAATGGCTGGCCGGCGACCCCTTCGGCGGCCACGTCCTGGACACCCTCGACAACGGCGGCGGCACCGGCACCACCTGCTGGATCGAGCCCGCCTGGAAGATGCTGCTGTCCAACAAGGCGCTCCTGGCCGTCCTGTGGGAGCTCTACCCGGGCCACCCCAACCTCCTCGCCGCCCACCTCGACGGTCCCCGCGACCTCGCCCGGACCACCGGCTGGGTCGCCAAGCCGCTGCTCGGCCGCGAGGGCGCGGGCGTCACGGTGCACCGCGCGGGCGAGGCCGCCGCGCCGCGCGCCGGCGAACCCTGCTGCTACCAGGAACTGGCCCCGCTGCCCGTGTTCGACGGCAACCACGTGGTGCTCGGCGCATGGGTCGTGGCGGACGAACCGGCCGGGCTCGGCATCCGCGAGTCGGCGGGCCTGGTCACCGACACGTACGCGCGCTTCCTGCCGCACGTCATCCGCTGAGCGGGCGCGACCTCGGCGGTAGGGGTCGCGGTCCGGCGCGTCCACCGGACGTTCCACGCCGGGCCGGGTGACGCCGTCCCCGTGACGCGGCGCCGCTGGGACCGGTCCGTCACGACCCGCCCCGCCGCGGAACCGACGGAGCGGCGGCACAGGGTGACCCGTCGGCCGCAGCGCGTGGGCTGAAGGCGCTTACCCCTTGCCGGGCCGGGGAGTTACCAGCGGAAACACTTTCCTCGGCAGTAACTTGTGGCCCACCATGGGCAACCCTGTCCCTCCAGACCCATCGACGTGTCCGGGTGGTCCGCCGTGTCCCAAACGCACCAAGCGCCCGTCTACGACGAGTTGTCCGACGCCGCTCTCACCGAGCGGGTACGGGCCGGCGCACCGACCGCCTACCCGGCGACCGAGGAACTGCGTCGCCGTCACCTCCCGGCCGTCGTCTGCTACGCACGGCTGTGCGTCCGCGGACAGTCCGCCGCCGACCAACTCGCCGCGCAGGCCTTCGCGCTGGCCTGGCAGGAGGTGCACCGGGGGGTCGACCCGCGCGGTCCCTGGCGGCACCGGCTGCTGATGCTCGTCCACCAGGCCGCCGCCCTGTGGGCGGGCGGCAGCCGCCGCGAACGGCTCGGTGACGCGTACGCCGCCTTCATCGACGACATCCGCGGCGCCGAGCAGCGCGTCCCCGGGCTCCCGGGCCTGCCCGTCCACCCCCGGCTCCACCTGGCCGAACGCTCCGTGCTGTGCGGCGCCTTCGCCGTCCTGCCGCAGCACACCCAGGGCGTGCTGTGGCACGCGGTCGTCGAGCGGGAGGGCGACGCCGACGTCGCCCGGTGGACCGGCGACAGGGCCCCGGAGGTGCCCGACCTGACCGCCAGGGCCCGGGACGCGCTGCGCGAGGCGTACCTGCGGACGTATCTGGAGCGCAGCGAGGACCCCCGGTGCAAGGGCTTCGGCCGCCTCCTCGACGCCGCCGCCCGCCGTGACGACGCCCGGCAGAACGAGGACGTGGAGCGGCACCTCGCGCACTGCCAGGGCTGTTCCGGTGCGCTTCAGACGTTGATCGTCCTCGAACGCGACCCCCGGCCGCTGCTCGCCACGGCCCTGCTCGGATGGGCAGGGCCCGCCTACCTGGCGGCCCGGTCCGCCCCGGCGCTTCCCGCCACCGCACCCGTTCCGCCGGCTCCGCCCCCGACGTCCCGCCGGCGCCGGCGGCCCGGACCGCTGGAGCGGCTGCTGAACCTGCGCGCCCGCCACCCCTCGCCCCTGGTCTCCCTGGTGCTGGTCGCCGCCGCCAGCCTGGCGGCCACCGGCCTGGTGTACGCGACGGGTGACGACCCCGCGCCGACCGGCAGCAACAGGGCACTGCCCCAGCCGCCCACGGGCTCGGTCACGGTCACCGCGACCGCCACCGCCACCGCCACGCAGACACTCACCCCGAGCCCAGCGGGGACCCCGAGCGCCTCCGCCACCCGCTCGCCCACGCGGCCCGGCGCCGGGGCCACCCAACAGGTCCCGGCGACGCGCACGCCGAGCGCGGGCCCGCCGCGGAGGGTGCCGGGCGGCAGCTACGCCCAGATCGTCAACGACGCGTCCGGCCTCTGCCTGGACGTACGGGACGAGGAGTTCGACAAGGGCGACGACGTCATCGTCGCGGGCTGCGACTACGGCTCGGCCTCCCAGCAGTGGCGGGTGGACTCCCGCGGGCTGCTGGTCAACGGCGCGGACTCCTCGTTCTGCCTGGACTCACGCGGTGACACCGACCGCGGCCTCGGCATCTGGGCCTGCTCGTCGGTTGAGGGCAGGAACGCGCGGAACCTGCAGTTCCTGGTCGACTCCCTGGGCCGGGTCCGCCCGCAGATCGACCTCGGCACCGCGATGCAGCCGGACGGCTCGACCCCCGGCTCCACCCTCTCCTTCGCCTCCGCCGGCAGCGGCGACGCGCAGCGCTGGCACGCCGGGTAGCCGGCCCGGGCGGTCGCGCAGGCGGTCTCAGACGGTCTCGGGTGTCCCGGGCATCTCCGGTGTCCCGGGCGTCTCGGGCGTCTCCGGCGCCTCGGGCGGCGGGGTCTGCGCCCCGGGCAGCCGTACGACCGCCACGGTGCCGCCGCCCTGCGCGGGGTGCAGGGCGATGGTGCCGCCGAGCTGCTGCACCGTTCGGGCCACGATCGACAGGCCGAGGCCCGAACCGGGCAGGCTGCGGGCGGAGGCCGAACGCCAGAAGCGCTCGAAGACGTGCGGCAGGTCCTCCGGCGGGATGCCCGGGCCGTGGTCCCTGACCGTGAGCTCGCCGCCGTGCAGGTCGACCTCGATCGTGCCGGCCGGCGGGCTGAACTTCACGGCGTTGTCCAGGAGGTTGATCACCGCCCGTTCCAGGGCGGACGGCTCGGCGCGCAGGTACCAGGGGGCCAGCTCGGTGGTGATCTTCAGGTCGGGACCGGTACGGCGCCGGGCCCGCTCCAGCGCCGCCTCCACGACCTCGTGGAACGCCACGGTCTGCGGGGGCGACCCGCCGGGTGCCGCGTCGGGGCGGGACAGCTCCTGCAGATCGCCGATGAGCGCCGCCAGTTCGCTCATCTGCGCCTTCACCGACAGCATCAGCTCCCGGCGGTCCTCCGGTGGCAGCTCCCGGCCGGTCAGCTCGCTGCGTTCCAGCAGTTCGATGTTGGTGCGCAGGGAGGTGAGCGGGGTGCGCAGTTCATGACCGGCGTCCGCGATCAGCTGCTGCTGCAGCTCGCGGGAGGAGGACAGCGCGGCCGTCATGGAGTTGAAGGAGGCCGACAGCCGGGCGATCTCGTCGCGGCCCTCGACCGGGATGCGGACGCTCAGGTCCTCGGTGCGGGCGACGTGCTCCACGGTGTCGGTGAGCCGGTCCACCGGCTTCAGCCCCGCGCGGGCCACCCCGAGTCCGGCGACGCTGGCGCCGACCACCCCTATCCCGCTGACGGCCAGCAGGATCACGGCCAGGGTGTTCAGCGGCCCGGTCACCTCGCTGAGCGGGCGGCCGACCGAGATCGCGGCCCGCTCCGTCCGCTGGCGGGAGTACTCGATCTGGGCGGGCCGCGTCAGCACCCGCATCTCCGTGCCGTCCTTGGTGGTCACGGTCTGCAGGGACTCCGACGCGTCACCCCGGACCACGGCCAGGTCGGCCTCGCTCACCGGGAGCATCTCGTCGCCGAGCACCCAGCACCCCGTGCCGTCCTCGGTGACGAGCAGCACGGACGAGTGGTTGGGGTTGAAGGCGAGCGCCCCGTCGGACGTGTCGTTCTGGGGCTTGCTCAGGCATCCGTAGTCCCCGAGCACGCTCCGGGCGGCGGGGGCCGCGTTGCCCGGCGCGCGCAGCGACTCGTCCAGCTGGTCCATCAGCTGCTTCTGCACGATGAACCAGCAGGCCAGCGCGCACGCGGCCACGGCGGCCGCCACGGCGGCCGCGGTGAGGATCGCCAGCCGGGATCGCAGCGGCAGGGAACGGAAGCGCGGGATGCGCGGCATCAGCCCTTGCCCTCCGCGGAGCGCAGCACGTAGCCGACGCCCCGCACGGTGTGGACCAGGCGGGGCAGGCTGCCGGACTCGGTCTTGCGCCGCAGGTACATGACGTACACGTCCAGGGAGTTGGAGCTCGGCTCGAAGTCGAAGCCCCAGACCGCCTTGAGGATCTGCTCCCGGGTCAGCACCTGGCGCGGGTGCGCGAGGAACATCTCCAGCAGGGTGTACTCGGTGCGGGTCAGCTCGACCGGCACGCCGGCCCGGGTGACCTCGCGGGTCGAGGTGTCCATCCGCAGGTCCGCGAAGGACAGCACGCTCTCCTCGCCGTGGTCGCCGCCCGGCACCGTCGCGTACGCGCTGCGCCGCAGCAGGGCCCGCAGCCGGGCCAGCAGTTCGTCCAGCTCGAAGGGCTTGACGAGGTAGTCGTCGGCGCCCGCGTCGAGACCGGTGACCCGGTCGCCCACCGTGTCGCGGGCGGTGAGCATGAGGATCGGTGTGGTGGTGCCGCCGGACCGGAGCCTGCGGGCGGTGGTGAGGCCGTCCATGCGCGGCATGAGGACGTCGAGGACGATCGCGTCGGGCCGGTAGGAGGCGACCTGGTCCAGGGCGGCCAGGCCGTCCTCCGCCAGCTCGGTCTCGTATCCCTCGAAGGCGAGGCTGCGCCGGAGTGCTTCGCGGACCGCGGGCTCGTCGTCCACGATCAGGACGCGGGCGGGGGCCTCGCCGTTCTCGCCGGGGCTCATGGTCTTCCACCTCGCGGGATGAGGGTCGGGGGCGGTGGGTGCCGCCGGGGGTGCGGCGGGGTGCTCCGGTTCTTAGCCTCGCACGGCGGCGAGGCGGTGGGCCGCAATCGCCCGGCGGGCGTAGCGGCGCGCGTACCGGCGGGTGGTCGCGATCTCCGGCTCGCGGGCGGCCGGCTCCCGGTAGGGGATCAGCGCGCGGTCGGAGGGGCCGGACGGGACTCCGGCGGGGTGGAGGGAGGTGCTCAGGAAGACGTTCATGGTGCCCACGTCCCTTCGATGCGGTGCGGTCAGCTGTCGCCGCCGCCGTTGCGCAGGGTGTCGAGGTCTGCCTTGAGGGTGTTGACGGGGATGGCGAAGCCGAGGCCGACGCTGCCGGCCTGGCCGGAGGAGGAGGAAGCGGCGGAGTACATGGCCGAGTTGATGCCGATGATCTCGCCGTTCATGTTGATCAGGGCGCCACCGGAGTTCCCGGGGTTGAGCGAGGCGTCGGTCTGGATCGCCTTGTACGTGGTCGTGGACGAGCCGACGTCGCCGTTGTACTGGCCGCCGCCGAACTCGAACGGCCACCGGCCGGTGCCGCCGCCGGGTCGCTGTCCCTGGCCCTGGCCGGTGGAGATGGTCACGTCGCGGTCGAGCGCGGAGACGATGCCGCTGGTGACCGTGCCGGTCAGGCCCTCGGGGGAGCCGATGGCGACGACCTGGTCGCCGACCGAGACCCGGCTGGAGTCGCCCAGCGACGCGACCGGCAGGCCGCTCACGCCCTCGGCCTTCACCAGCGCGAGGTCCTTGTCGCCGTCGGTGCCGACGACGGCTGCGGTGACCGTCTTGCCGGAGCTGAAGGTGACCTTGATCGAGTCCGCTCCGGAGACGACGTGGTTGTTGGTGACGATCTCACCGTCACCGGTGACGACCACGCCCGAACCGGTCGACTCCCCGGCGCCGGACGTCGCGCTGATCTCGACGATGCTCGGGCTGACGGCGGCGGCGACGGCCGCGACGCCGGTGCTGCCCGAACTGCTGGTGCCGATCACCTTGGTCGTGGTGCCCGCCACGGACGGCGAGGTGGTCGCCCGCCCCACCAGGGCGGCCGCCCCGCCGCCGATCAGCGCGGACACCAGCGCCACGGAGGCGACCAGGGCCACGGGGCGTCGCGTGCGTTGCTTGGGGATCCCGGTCGCGGGCGCCGGCGTGGGCTGCGGTTGGGGCTGGGGCTGGGGCTGGGGCTGCGAGGCGTAGGGCGCCGGGTGTCCGTATGGGACGTGCGGCTCGTACGGCGGCCGGGACGGGTACCCGCCGGCGCCGGGGGACTGCTGCGGCTGCTGCGGGTCGTAGGCGTCGTCGTGACGGGTGCTCTCGTTCATGCCTATGACTGTGCTCGCGGAACATGAGAGCTTCCTGAGCGTGACCTGAGAACCGGGGCAGAGTTCCGTATGCCCGATATAAAGAACGAAGCGCCAGGTCAGGGCCTAGGCTTACACGGCCCGTAGACAGGTCGCCGGGGGGGGGGGGGGGGGGCCCCCCCCCCCCCCCCCCGGCGGAACGGTCAGTGGCAGCCGCAGCTGCGCCGCACGACCAGCCGGGACGGGAACTGCCGCAGCCGCTCACGCCGCGAGCCGGAGACCCGCAGCCCGTCGTCCAGCACCAGGTCCACCGCCGCACGGGCCATCGCCTCGCGGTCCGAGGCCACCGTCGTCAGCGGCGGGTCGGTCAGCCCCGCCTCCTTGACGTCGTCGAAGCCGGCCACGGCCAGCTCGCCGGGCACGTCGATCCGCAGTTCGCGGGCCGCCCGCAGCAGGCCGATGGCCTGGTCGTCGGTCGCGCACACGATGGCGGTCGGCCGGTCGGGCCGGGAGAGCAGTTCCAGGCCGACCTCGTAGGCGTCGTAGCGGTTGTACGGGGACGAGTACAGATGGCCGTCGACGGGGAGCCCCGCCTCCTGCATGGCGCGGCGCCAGCCCTCGATGTGGTCCGTGACGGGGTCGCCGTGCTTCGGGGTGACCTCGGTGCCGCCGAGGCAGGCCACGTACGCGTGCCCGTGCTCCAGCAGGTGCCGGGTGGCGAGCTGGGCGCCGCCGACGTCGTCCGTCACGACCGCGACGTCGTCGATCGCCTCGGGCCGCCGGTGCATCAGCACGACCCGCGCGTCCCAGGCGTCGATCTCCGTCGCCGCGTGCTCGCTGAGGCCCTGGCTGATGAGGATCAGCCCGGAGACCCGCATGCCGAGGAAGGCACGCAGGTAGTGCACCTCGCGCTCGTCGAGGTAGTCCGAGTTGCCGACCAGCACCATCTTGCCGCGCTCGGCGGCCGCCCTCTCGACGGCGTGCGCCATCTCCGCGAAGAACGGCTGCCGGGCGTCCGGCACGATCAGGCCTATGAGGTCCGTGCGACGGCTCGCCATCGCCTGGGCCACCCGGTCGGGGCGGTAGCCCAGTTGTTTGATCGCCGCGAGGACACGCTCGCGGGTGGCCGGTGCGACCGGCCGGGGTCCGTTGTTGATGACGTAGCTGACGACTGCGGTCGAGGTCCCCGCAAGCCTTGCCACATCGTCACGCGTCACCTTTGCCACGGGCCGAGTCTACGCGGGTACACCCGTGCGTCCCACCGTCTGTCCACAGGCGTGACCACCGCGTGATCAGCCGTTCCGGGAGGCGGTGACGGCCGTCCCCTGCCCGGGTGCCTCCTCGGTCGGCGACGGCGCCGGCTCCTCCGCCGTCCGCTCGCCCTTCTCCGGGGTGACGAAGCGGTAGCCGACGTTGCGGACGGTGCCGATCAGGGACTCGTGCTCGGGACCGAGCTTGGCGCGCAGCCGCCGTACGTGCACGTCCACGGTGCGCGTGCCGCCGAAGTAGTCGTAGCCCCAGACCTCCTGCAGGAGCTGGGCGCGGGTGAAGACCCGGCCCGGGTGCTGCGCGAGGTACTTGAGCAGCTCGAACTCCTTGAAGGTCAGGTCCAGGACCCGGCCCTTGAGCTTCGCGCTGTACGTGGCCTCGTCGACCGACAGGTCCCCGTTGCGGATCTCCATCGGGCTGTCGTCGACGCTGATCTGCTGCCGGCCCATCGCCAGCCGCAGCCGCGCCTCGACCTCGGCGGGCCCCGCGGTGTCCAGCAGGACGTCGTCGATGCCCCAGTCCGCGGTGACGGCCGCCAGGCCGCCCTCGGTCACGACCAGGACCAGCGGGCAGCCGGGTCCGGTGGAGCGCAGCAGCTGGCACAGCGAGCGGACCTGCGGCAGGTCGCGGCGGCCGTCGATGAGGATCACGTCGGCGCCGGGGGTGTCCACCAGCGCGGGGCCCTCGGCCGGGGCCACCCTCACGTTGTGCAGCAGCAGTCCGAGTGCGGGGAGCACCTCGGTGGACGGCTGGAGGGCGTTGGTCAGGAGGAGGAGAGAGCTCACCGGCTTCTCCCGTCGTTCATCGTCCGGTCATGCGTGTTCCGCTTGCCCATTGCGACCCTCCTCGGTCCCTGCGAGGACGTGTGCGTCCGCCGACGTGTGCGCTCCGGTCGCCCGGAAAGCACGAAAGGACCCGGGGGCGACGCTGCCCGGATCCTCTTGACCCAAGAGAATAGCCCACATGGAGTCCGTAAGTGAGTCCGCGGTTGCGCGGTCGTGTGTCCCGTCGATCATTTCCGGTGGGTTGCGAGCGGTGCTGACGGCCGAGGACCGGGTGCCGATCGACGCCGCGTACCTGCCCGGAGCGACGCCCGGAGGGCTCGCGATCGTGGTCGCGCACGGCTTCACCGGCGCCCTGGAACGGCCGGCCGTGCGCCGCGCGGCGGAGATCTTCGCGCGGGTGGACGGCGTCGGCGGTGTGGTGACCTTCTCCTTCCGGGGGCACGGCCGCTCGGGCGGGCGCTCCACGGTCGGCGACCGCGAGGTCTGGGACCTGGACGCCGCGGTGCGCTGGGCACGACGGCTGGGCCACCCCGCGGTGGCCTCGGTGGGTTTCTCCATGGGCGGTTCCGTCGTCCTGCGGCATGCGGGGCGCAAACCGGCGCACGACGGGGCGCACGTTGACGCCGTGGTCTCGGTGAGTGCGCCCGCGCGCTGGTACTACCGGGGTACGGCGCCGATGCGCCGGGTCCACTGGGCCATCACCCGGCCCGCGGGACGCCTGGTCTCCCGGGGGCTGCTGCACACGCGCATCCACGACAAGGACTGGGACCCCGTGCCCGTGGCCCCGGTCGAGGCGGTGCGGTCCATCGCGCCGACCCCGCTGCTCATCGTGCACGGCGACCGGGACGGCTACTTCCCGCTCGACCACCCGCTCTCCCTCTCCGACGCCGCGGGCGCGGCGGCCGAGCTCTGGATCGAGCCCGGATTCGGCCACGCCGAGAACGCCGCGGCGCCCGCCCTCCTGCGCCGCATCGCGGTGTGGGCGGCCGAGCGGGCCCGCCCCGCCGGCACGCCCGGCTGACCCGGCCCGCACGCCGCGGCCCGCACGCCGGGGCCCGGCCACGTCGCGGCGCCCGCGCTGCGCCATCATGGACGGCGGCAGGACCCGCACGGGCGAACGGAAGGACCGCTATGGCGGCACACGGAACCATCCGGTACTGGGCCGCGGCCAAGGCCGCCGCCGGCGCCGCGGAGGAGCCGTACCGGGAGGGCACCCTCGCCGAGGCGCTGGACGCGGCGCGCGAGCGCCACGCGTCGCGCCCCGAGTTCGCCCGCGTACTGGCGAACTGTTCGTTCCTGGTCGACGGCAACCCCGTCGGCACCCGGGACCACACCGGGGTGCGGTTGGCCGACGGCGGCACCGTCGAGGTGCTCCCGCCGTTCGCGGGAGGATGAGCACGTGACCGACAACCACGACTGGTACGACCGCGGCGCGGGCGCGATGCCCGCGCACGACGCCACCGCCGTCCTCCCGCCCGTCGGGGACGCCCCGCAGCCGCCCCCGGACGGCGGCCGCGCCGCCCGGCGCCGGCAGGCGTCCCGCACTGGCTCGCCGATCATCGCCCCCGGCATGCAGCCCGCCCTCGTCACGGCCGCCCTGGCGCTGCTGCTGGCCGGCGGGGCGCTGCTGGGCCGCCCCGCGCTCGCCGCCGCGGGCGTGGTGCTGCAGGCGGTCACCGCGGCCGGCTGGTTCCGGCTGAACGGCATGTGGCCGGCGAGGCAGGGCATCGTGCTGGCCTTCCTGGCGGGCGTCACCGCCGAGGCAGCGGTGCTGATCGACGGGGCGGACAACGCCCCGGCGGTGATCGTGGGCACCCTCGGCGTCTGGCTGCTGCTCGTCCTCGTCCTGCAGCTGCGCCACCGCGGCAGTCCCGAGGAGCGGCTCTCCTCGCTGACCGCGACCACCGCCTCGACGCTCATCACGATCCTGGCCACCGGGTTCCTGGCGACCACGGCGGACCCGCGGGGCACCGACGCCGTCGTGACCGCGGTGGTCGCGGTCGCCGTCGCGACGCTCGCCCGGGCGGTCCCGCTGCCCGGCGTCGTCTCCGTGGCCGTGGCGCTCGCCGCCGCCACCGGCGGCGGCATCGCCCTCGGACGGCTGGAGACCTCCGACGCGGCCCTGGTCGCGCTGGCCGCCGGGGTGTGCGCGCTGATCGGCCTGCGGGTGGCCAGCTACGACTTCCCGTCCCGGTTCGTCCACTTCACGGCCGGTGTGGCGCTGCCGCTGACCGCCGCGGCACCGGGCGTCTACGTCATGACCCGGGCACTGCTGGGCTGACACACCGACTAGGGTCGGTCCGAACACCGACTCGGGGGTTGTCCGATGCGCGCTCTGAAGGTCCTGCTCGTCCTCGTCGTGCTCCTCGGCGGCCTGTTCGTCGCCGCGGACCGGATCGCCGTGCACTTCGCGGAGTCCGAGGCGGCGGACCGGGCGAAGACGACGCTGGGGCTGACCTCCCCGCCGGGGATCGACATCAAGGGCTTCCCGTTCCTCACGCAGCTGCTGGCCAAGAAGCTGGACGACGTCGCGGTGACGGCGGACGGCGTGCAGGCCGCCGGCACCGGCGGGCAGACGCTGCGGGTCACCCGCTTCCAGGCCGATCTGCACGGGGTGGACCTGGGCAGCGGCTTCAGCAGCGCGGTCGCCGACACCGCCGAGGGCACCGCCCTCGTCAGCTACGAGGACCTCGCCAAGGCCGCCCCGAGCGGCGTGACCATCGGCTACGGGGGCACCTCGGCGGACGGCAAGGGCCAGATCAAGGTGGGGGTCGAGGTCTCCACCCCGGTCGGCTCGATCAAGCGCAGCGTGGTGAGCGGGATCAGCCTGGCCGGCAAGGACAGCATCAAGCTGAGCGCGGGCAAGATACCGGACCTGGACTCGCTGCCCCCGGTCGTGGAGGACCTGGTCCGCGAGCGGATCGACTTCACCCGTGCGCTGTCGGGCCTGCCGGAGGGCATCGAGCTCACGTCGGTGAGCGTGAACGCCGACGGCATCAGCATCGCGGCGACGGGCAAGAAGGTCGTTCTCGCCCAGTGAGACGAGGGTGTCCGCTCCGCAGTCGGGGCGGCACCAGGCGGGGGCGGGGCGGCCGCGCGGCCGCCCGGCACCTGATGTTCATCTCGTAGTACGGACAATCTTATCTCGGGATGCGGACCGCCGGTGACATCGGCCGGTCCCCTTCCCTACGATCGAGCCCATGAAGCGACAGGCGGATCTCACGAAGCGGCGGGCAGTCGACCTGTGCCGTGTCGCCGCCATGCTCTGTCGCATCCCGTAGGGGCCCCCGCGCCGTCTTCCGGCGCCGCACGCAGCCCCGCCCTTCCCCGCGCAAAAGCCGCGACGCGCCCGTGCAGCGCCCCGGCACCTGTGCGCACCCGTCCGTGCGCCGAGACATCCGCAACTGCCCCGGAGGAGAACAGCAATGAGCCGCAGTGACGTCCTGGTGGACGCCGACTGGGTCCAGGCCCGGATCGACGACCCGAAGGTGGTCATCGTCGAGGTCGACGAGGACACGTCGGCGTACGACAAGAACCACATCAAGAACGCCGTCCGGATCGACTGGAAGACCGACCTCCAGGACCCGGTGCGCCGCGACTTCGTCGACCAGGCCGGCTTCGAGAAGCTGCTGTCGGCCAAGGGCATCGCCAACGACGACACCGTCGTGCTCTACGGCGGCAACAACAACTGGTTCGCGTCCTACGCCTACTGGTACTTCAAGCTCTACGGCCACCAGGACGTCAAGCTCCTCGACGGCGGCCGCAAGAAGTGGGAGCTGGACTCCCGCGACCTGGTCGACGGCTCCGAGGTGCCCGTCCGCCCGGCCACGCAGTACACGGCCCAGGCCCAGGACGCCTCGATCCGCGCCTTCCGCGACGACGCGGTCGCCGCCATCGGCAGCCTCAACCTCGTCGACGTCCGCTCGCCCGACGAGTTCTCCGGCAAGCTGCTCGCCCCGGCGCACCTGCCGCAGGAGCAGTCGCAGCGCCCCGGCCACATCCCGACCGCCCGCAACATCCCGTGGTCGAAGTCGGCCAACGACGACGGCACGTTCAAGTCGGACGACGAGCTCAAGGAGCTGTACGAGGGCGAGGGCGTGGACCTGAGCAAGGACACCATCGCCTACTGCCGCATCGGCGAGCGCTCCGCGCACACCTGGTTCGTGCTGCACGAGCTGCTCGGCCAGCCCAACGTCAAGAACTACGACGGTTCCTGGACCGAGTACGGCTCCCTCGTCGGCGTGCCGATCGAGCTCGGCGCCGCCAAGTAAGCCCCCAGACCCCCGACCCGGAGGAACAGCACCATGTGTGGAGCGAAGACCGGCGGCCCGGACCTGGCCGGCATCGACGTGGCGACCGAGACGATCATCCAGGGTTCCGTGACCCGCGACGGCGAGCCGGTGACCGGCTACGTCCGGCTGCTGGACGGCGGCGGCGAGTTCACGGCCGAGGTCCCGACCTCGGCGACCGGCCAGTTCCGCTTCTTCGCGGCCCCGGGCTCGTGGACGCTGCGCGCCCTCGTGCCGGGCGCGACGGTGGACCGTTCCGTCGTGGCCCAGCAGGGCGACCTCACCGAGGTCGCCATCGCCGTCTGACCCGGCGACCGCGCGTACGACGAAGGGCCGCAATCCCACCGGGCCACCGACTGGGAGTGCGGCCCTTCGGGTCGTACCGTGGAAGGGTGTCCACGAGGCGGCGTCGTCGCTGGTATTACGCCATGATGGGCAGTTGCGTGCTGCTCTTCGTCCTGGCGTGGAGCCTCGTGCGCCTGTGGTCGGTGCCGGTGGCCGTGGGGATGTGCGTGGTGGCCATGGTCATCCCGCCGATAGCCGCCGTCGTGGCGAACCGCAGGGGCCCGGACGAGCACTGGTGGGACGAGACCGGAGACCCCAAGTCCGACGAGTGGTGGCGCGAGCTGGACCGCCGCGACGACCACCGCGACCAGCGCTGACGCGCCCGCGCGCCCTGAGCCGGGCCGGCCGGGCTCAGTAGACGAGCGCCTGCGTGCCGTCGGCCATGGCCTCGCTGACGAAGACTTGCGCACCGGCGATCCGGATTCCGTCCAGCACGTCCTTCTCCGTGATGTCCCGGCGCGCCGCGCACTGCGTGCACAGCGTGATCCGGCCGCCCGCCAGGATCCCCTCGATCAGCTCGGGCAGCGGCGCGGCGTGCGGCAGCTCGAACTCCGCGGCCCGTCCCGGCAGCGCGAACCACGAGGACTCGCCGGTCAGCCAGAGCGACACCTCGACGCCGCTGGCGACCGCCACCGCCGCCACCGTGAACGCCTGGGAGCACCGTTCGGGAGCGTCCGCACCTGCGGTTACCTTGATCACGAGCTTCTTCGCCATGGTCATACCTTAGGGTGGCCCGTCTCACAGGAAAAACACTGGGAGCGTTTACCAGTGCTCGGCATAATGCGTTGGCCGCGTAGGTGCGATCAGCGCGCCGGCCGCGGATTTCTGCCCGGGGGGGCTTGTGGAAGCGCGTACCGATTCGCGTACCGGCGTCGTGATCGCCACGATCGTCGGACTTGTTGTGCTCGCGACATTGACCGCGGGGGCCGTCGTGGCGTTCGGCTCCTCGTCCTCGTCGACCGCGTCCGCGTCGCCGGGCGGGGCCGAGCCGAGCAGCCGGAGTCCGGAGACGACGGACCCCGCGACGCCGTCAGCGACGGCGTCCCCGAGCCGCGGCGCGACGGCGGCGCCCTCGCCCGCCGGCACCCTCAAGGGCTCCGTGCACGACGGGAAGCACCGCGGCGACCTGCGCTACTTCCTGCTCGTCCCGCCGGCGGACGCCGAGGTCTACGGCGACGAGGAGGGCACCGAGCTCTCCCGTTCCGAGGTCGCCGACTCCGCCGACGTCAAGCAGGCCCTGGCCACCTACGGCTTCAAGGCGGCGGCCCAGCGGACCTACCTCACCGGCGACGGCGAGTACGAGGTCTCCGCGCAGCTCGTCCGCTTCGCGAGCGCCGGCTCCGCCACCGGCTACTACAACGCCTTCTACTACCAGGGCACGCGGATCACGCTCCCCTCGTCGGGCAGCCCCGCCAAGGCCTACCGGCTGTCGTCCTCCTCCGCCGAGAGCACCGGCTCGGTGATCGTCCTGTCCCACCAGGGCGACGTGCACGTCACCCTCTCGGTCACCGGGGCGAAGACCCCGGGCAAGGCCCTGCTCGCCCGGCTCCTCGACCAGCAGTACCGGCGCCTGAAGACCGGCCGCTGAGCCGCACACCGAAGTCACCGGCCGGCCCGCGCGCCGGCCGCACCCACCCACGGACACCCCAGTGGAGAACCCTTTGTCCCAGGACACCCCCGTCCCGGAACAGGACACCCCTGTTCCGGACGGGCCCCCCGTCCGCCCGCCGCGCAGACGCGGCCGGACCACCCTGCTGATCGCCTGCGCGGCGGTCCTCGGCGTCCTCGCGGGCGCCGGCGCCGGGTACCAGATCCAGTACGACCGCCCCGAGACGCCGCTCCCCCCGCTCGCCCAGCCGAAGCTCCCGCAGCCCAAGGGCGCCGCCCCCGCGGCGAAGCCGCTCGCGGCGACCGAGGACACGCTGGCCAAGTACGACGGGGACCTGCGCAAGCTGCTGGTGAAGAAGCCGAAGGGCGCCAAGGACCTCGACGGCACGTACGGCGCCGACCACTGGCTCTCGCTGTACGACTACGCCGACACCTTCGAGGAACCGGACGGCATGTTCAGCGAGCTGAACGGCAACGACTTCCGGAGGGCGGCCGTCTCCATGTGGCGGACCGGTGGCTACGCCACGGCCGTCACCACCGAGGTCCGTCTGATCCAGTTCCGCGACGAGGCGGACACCTTCACCGACGAGATGCTCGACGGACAGCAGAGCTACATGGCCGGGAAGAAGTACGCGGGCAACAAGGGGACGGCCGTCCCCGGCGCCTTCGACGGCAGGGCGTGGGTGTACTCCAAGCCCTGGACGAAGCCGGGCTACCTGCCCCTGTACACGGCGCGCGCCCTGGCCCGCAAGGGCACGGTCATGATGGACATCTGGGTGCACTCGGACCGGCCGATCAAGAAGTCCACCATCATGTCCCTGGCCGAGCGGCAGTGGGAGCGGCTGTGAGCGACGAGAACACCCCGGTCCCCGCGGAGCCGCAGCCCGAGGTCCGCCCCGAGGCCCCGGCGACGCGGCCCGGGCCGCAGCCGGACCAGCCCCAGGGCCAGTCGGCCGAGCCCGATGCCCAGCCGGCACCGCTCCCCGGGCTTCCGCCCGCGGACGGGACCACCGGGCCCGAGACCATTCCCACGCCCCGCCGCGGCCGCCGTGGCCTCGCCCTGGGCATCGCGGCCGCGCTGGTCGCCGTCGTCGCGGGCGGTGGCATCGGCGTCGCCGTGCTGCAGCACCAGAAGGACGACGGCAAGCAGGCGAGCCCGCGGACCTGGAAGGCCCCCGAGCCGAAGAAGACCGGCGAGTACGGCAGCCAGTCCGGCGGCAGCCACTACGGCGCGCTCGGCAAGCTGCTGCTGCCCGTGCCCGATGCGTACATGCCGGGCCCGGACGTGGGCGAGTACGGCAACGACGCGGAGTTCACCGGCAAGGAGGCCGTGGCCGTCTTCGAGGGCGACCTCGCCGGGCTGCCGAAGAAGCAGCGGGACCGTCTGCACAAGGCCGTGGCGGGGCTGCACATCCAGGGCGTGGGCCTGCGGACGTACCGCGAGGTGTCGGGCGAGGCCGTCTTCGAGACGCAGATCGTCCAGATGAAGAACAAGCGCGCGGCGCGCGCCGGCACCGAGTTCTTCACCGAGTTCACCAAGGCGCTCGGAGTCTTCAGGAACGGGCCGAAGATCGAGGGCCACGCCAAGGCGCGCTGCGTCCTGCCGCCCAAGAAGCCCGGCGCGAAGCTCGACACCATGATCTGCGAGGCGACCGAGGGCGACCTGACCATCCGCATGTCCGTCTCGGGCGCCTCGCCGCTGAAGAAGGACGACGCCGCGGATCTGTTCAAGCAGCAGCTCGACCGCGTACAGGACCCGGGAGAGGCCGCATGACCGAGCAGACCCAGAGCGACGACGTGAAGATCCCGGCGCAGGCCGCCGCCCCGGCGGAGGAGACCCTCACGGACGCCGCCCCCGAGGCGGCTCCCTCCGGGGACGACGCGGCGGAGGTCGTGCCTGCGGAGGCCGCCGAGCCCGTCGTCGCCGAAGCCGCGACGGAGACCGTGTCGGCGGAGAACGCCCTGGTGGAGCCCGCCGGGACCGCCTCCGGCGAGGCCGCGTCGGAAGCCGCGGTGGAGCCCGTGCCCGGGGAGGCCGTCTCGGAGGCCGTCTCCGCGGAGCCTGCCGCGCCCCGCCCGCGGAAGCGGCTGCGGGAGCGCAGGGGGCTGCGTGCCGCCGTGCGGTGGACCGCCGCGGTCGTGGCGTTCGCGGCCCTCGGCGGGGCCGCGGCGTACGCCGTCACGCAGCCCGAGCGGACCGAGATCCCGGGCCTGCGGACCCCGGACGACGGTCGGTGGACCTACCCCGCCCTGAAGCTGCCCAAGCTGCCGGCCGGGGCGCCCCGGCCGCTGGACGGGGACCACAACCCGCCCCGCCGGCACTACGCGGACATCCGCACCCTGCTGCTGCCGGCGCCCGCCGGGGCCAAGGCCGACAAGACCTTCCCGGGCGCCACCGGGTGGCTGCCGACCCGCGACTTCCTGGAGGTCTTCCGCGAGGACGACCGCAAGAAGCTGACCGGGACGCTCGAGCAGAACACCCTCCGGCACATCGCCGCCCGCGCCTGGACCATGGGCGACGGCACCCGCGCGGAGGTCTACCTGCTGCAGTTCGCGACCTGGGGGTACTCGAGCGACGTCAAGGACGCGCTCATCGACGACGGCACCCTCGCCAAGGCCGAGGCGGCCGACTACGACACGGACTGGGATTCGACGTCGCTCGACGACTCCGAGCTGCACCTGTCCCTCTACGACGAGGACAAGCCGCGCGGCGCCGAGCACGTCCGGTACGGCTACGTCCAGTCCGGCGACGTCCTGGCCATGGTCGTGCTCTCCAAGGCCGGGACCCAGCCGGCCGTCCCGTTCCACCAGGCCGTGCTGCTGCAGGCGCAGCTGCTCGGCTGACGAGGGCACCGGGGCATCGGGGGCGGGCGCGGCGCGTGGGGCGGACCTCACGCGGCCGCGCCCGCACCCGACCACTAGACTCGTAGCTGGCCCACCGGGCCGCCGACCGTCCGCGCCTGCCCGAGGAGCACGCTCGTGAGCGCCATTGAGTTCTTCTTCGACACCCTGCTCGTCCTGGTCTGCCTTGGCGTCATCGCGTTCTCCGCTCTGGCCGTGAAGAAGCTCTACCAGGGACAGCGCTGAACATGATCGAGATCCCCTCCGACCTGCATCCCGAGCTGGTCCCGCTCGCCTTCCTCCTGGGCACCTGGGAGGGTGTGGGCGTCTTCGACTTCCCCGGCGCCGAGAAGTGCAACTTCGGGCAGGAAGTGATCTTCAGCCACGACGGACGGCCGTTCCTGGAGTACACCTCCAAGTCTTGGGTGCTGGACGCCGAGGGCAAGCCGGTGAAGCCGCTGGAGAGCGAGTCGGGCTTCTGGCGGATCGACAAGGACCGCAAGGTCGAGATCACCATGACCCGCGACGACGGCGTGATCGAGATCTGGTACGGCGAGCTCGCCGAGGGCAAGCCGCAGATCGACCTGGTCACCGACGCCGTGGCCCGGCTCGGCGACGCGCCGCCGTACAGCGGCGGCAAGCGCCTGTACGGCTACGTCAAGAGCGACCTGATGTGGGTGGGGGAGAAGGCCACCCCCGAGGTGCCGCTGCGCCCCTACATGTCGGCGCACCTGAAGAAGGTCGTCAACCCCAGCGAGTGGGCCAAGGACCTCAAGGACCTCCCGGACGACGGCATCGCCTTCTTCCGCTGAGCCGCCCCGCGGGTCCCGCGCGACCCCCGAGGGGGATCACGACTCCGTGATCCCCCTTTCCCTTGCCTAGACTGTCCTCGTGGTCACCACGGACTGGAAGAGCGACCTGAGGCAGCGCGGCTACCGGCTGACGCCGCAGCGGCAGCTTGTCCTGGAGGCGGTCGACACGCTGGAGCACGCGACGCCGGACGACATCCTGACCGAGGTGCGCAGGACCGCCTCGGGCGTCAACATCTCCACGGTCTACCGCACCCTGGAGCTCCTGGAGGAACTGGGCCTGGTCAGCCACGCCCACCTCGGGCACGGCGCCCCCACCTACCACCTCGCCGACCGGCACCACCACATGCACCTGGTGTGCCGGGACTGCGAGTCGGTCATCGAGGCCGACGTGTCCGTCGCCGAGCCGCTGACCGCGCGGCTGCGCGAGACGTACGGCTTCGAGACCGACATGAAGCACTTCGCGATCTTCGGCCGGTGCGCGGACTGCGCGGGGAAGCCCCGAACGCCTGAGGGTTCAAGTAACCGGACGTAGGCTGGTGGGCATGCAGCGACAAACAACGACCAGTCCCCTGCTGTCGCTCCCCGGCGCCGTTCCCGCGGAAGGCCCCGACGAGGGAGTCGCGGCGCACTACGGAGACCTCTTCCGCGAGCAGCGCTCCCTGGCGGACGGCAACGGATTCGTCGACCTCTCCCACCGTGGCGTCGTCGCCGTCACCGGCCAGGACCGCCTCGCGTGGCTCCACCTGCTGCTCACCCAGCACGTCAGCGACCTCCCGCCCGGCCGGGCCACCGAGGCGCTGGTCCTCTCCGCCCACGGCCACATCGAGCACGCCCTCTACCTCGTCGACGACGGCACGGCCACCTGGATGCACGTCGAGCCCGGCACGCAGGCCGAGCTGATCGCGTACCTGGAGAGCATGAAGTTCTTCTACCAGGTCGACGTCTCGGACCGGACCGGCGAGTACGCCGTCGTGCACCTGCCGGCGGGCAGCATCGCCGCCGTCCCCGGGGACTGGCCGGTGCGCGAGGTCCCCTACGGCCGCGACGTGTTCGTGCCGCGCGGCGAACTGGAGGACTACGCCCGGCAGGTCGGCACCCCCGTCGGCGTGCTGGCCCTGGAGGCCCTGCGGATCGAAGGGCACCGGCCGCGGCTCGGTCTGGAGACCGACCACCGCACCATCCCGCACGAGCTGGGCTGGCTGGACACCGCCGTCCACCTCGACAAGGGCTGCTACCGCGGCCAGGAGACCGTCGCCCGGGTGCACAACCTCGGCCGGCCGCCGCGCCGCCTGGTCTTCCTCCACCTGGACGGCAGCGAGGTCAAGCTGCCCGGCCACGGCGCGCCCGTACGGCTCGCCGCGGACGGACCGGACGGCCGCCCGGTCGGCACCGTCACCTCCTCCGCCCGGCACTGGGAACTCGGCCCGATCGCCCTCGCCGTGATCAAGCGCAACACCCCGGTGGACGCGGTGCTGCTCGCGGACGGGACGACGGCGAACCAGGAGACGGTCGTCGAACCCTGAGGGACGCGCCTCACATCTCCAGCACGACCGTGAACGGGCCGTCGTTCGTGAGCGAGACCTTCATCTCCGCTCCGAAGCGGCCCGTCTCCACGTGCGCGCCCAGCGCCCGCAGTTGTGCCACCACCTCGTCCACCAGCGGCTCGGCGACCGGGCCGGGCGCCGCCGCGTTCCAGGTGGGGCGGCGCCCCTTGCGGGCGTCACCGTAGAGGGTGAACTGGGAGATCACGAGCAGCGGCGCGGCGATGTCCGAGCAGGACTTCTCCCCGGGCAGGATGCGCAGCCCCCACAGCTTCCGCGCCAGCTGGGCCGCCTTCTCCGCGGTGTCGTCGTGCGTCACCCCCACCAGCACGCACAGGCCCGGACCGACGATCTCGCCGACCGTCTCGCCGTCCACCACGACACTCGCTTCGCTCACCCGCTGGGCCACCGCACGCATGCCGCCATTGTCCCGGGTCGGTGGGGGCGCGCGGCACCCGGGCCGTACGCCCGCTTGGACTCACGCACAACTGTCCGGAGCCGCCGTTCGGGTGCAGGTGCCTGCGCGACGCAGTTGCTCGGTGGCACGATCGAGATCTGCCCGACGTGGGGGACGAGGGGACGGACAGCGATGAAGCACAGCATCACGACCGGCACGGCGGAAGGCGATCGCATGCTCAAGGCACCGGGCCCGCGCTCCCCCCTCACCGCCGGCACCCCCCAGCCCGACTTCGCCGACCTCACCCTCGAAGGGCTGCGCACCGCGCGCCGCGAGGCCCAGCTGGAGGAGGCCGACCTCTCCTACCTGCGGCGGCTCCTCCAGGGCCGGATCGACATCCTCCGCGCCGAACTCGCCCGGCGCACCGCCCCGGACGCCCCCGTGCTCGACCGGCTCTCCGAGATCCTCACCGACACCCCGTCCCGGCACCGCACCTCCGCCCGCCACGTCACCCTGGGCACCCCGCACAGCGAGCGCTACCGGCAGCTCGCCGAGGAGATGCTCTCCGAGGTCCAGCTCTCCGACCTCGAGGCCCGCACCGACCAGGAACTCCACGACGCGATGGGCCGGCTGGTCCGGCACGAGCAGCAGGTCTCGCGCTGCCGGCAGTCCCTGCAGCGGACGGTCGACGGCTGCAGCACCGAGATCGCCCGCCGCTACCGCGAGGGCGAGGCCCGGGTCGACGACCTGCTGGCGGGGGACTGAGCCCGCCGGACGGGACCGGGAAAACGGGATGCGGCCGGGCGGGGGGTCCGCCTACCGTGCGGGACATGAGCCTTGAGGTCCGTACGATCGGCGAGTCCGACTTCCCCGGCTGGCTGCGCGCCGTCAACACCGGCTTCCACCGGCCGCCGTCGGTGACCGAGGAGGAGATCGCCCTCCGCCGCTCCCAGACGGACCTGGACCGCACCCAGGGCGCGTTCGACGAGGGCCGCTGCGTGGCCACCTTCCGCAGCATGCCCCGTGAACTCACCGTGCCCGGCGGTGCGGTGCTGCCCGCCTCGGCGATCACCAACGTCTCCGTCACCGCCACGCACCGCCGCCGCGGCCTCGCCTCCCGCATGATGGCCGCGGAACTCGACGCCTCCGTGCGCCGCGGCGAGCCGGTCGCGATCCTCGTCGCCGCCGAGTACCGGATCTACGGCCGCTTCGGCTTCGGCCCCGCCGCGGGGGTCACCGAGTGGGAGGTCGACACCGCCCGCGCGGGCCGCCCCCAGGGAGCGCCGTCCGACAGCGGCCGCATCGACCTGGCGGACCCGTCCGAGGTCCTCAAGCTCGGCCCCCAGCTCCACGACCGGGTGCGGCTGCGCCATCCCGGCGCGATCAACCGCACCGAGCGCTTCTGGGAGTACGCCACGGGGGCGGTGGTCAACCCCGCCTTCCCCTGGAAGGAACCGATCTTCGTCCTCTACCGCGACGCCTCCGGCCGCGTCGACGGCCTGGCCGCGTACACGGCCGAGGACACCTGGCACGGGATGTTCCCCAAGGTCCCGCTCACCGTGCGGGAGTTGTTCGCCGCCACCCCCGAGGCCGAACGCGCCCTGTGGCGCTACCTGCTCGCCATCGACTGGGTCGCCACCGTACGCACCGGCTTCCGCGGCCCTGACGACGTCCTGCCGTTGCTGCTCGGTGACCCACGCGCCGCCCACGTCCACTCCACCAGCGACTTCCTGTGGCTGCGCCTGCTCGACGTCCCCCGCGCCCTGTCCGCCCGCACCTACGCGGCCCCGGGCTCCGTCGTCCTCGACGTCGCCGACCCCGACGGCCACGCCGCCGGCCGCTTCCGCCTCGAAGCCGCCGCCGACGGCACCGCCATCGCCGAGGCGGCCCCCTCCGCCGCCCCGGACGTCTCCCTCACCGCCGCCGCCCTCGCCTCCCTCTACCTCGGCGACGAGTCCGCGGCCCGCCTGACCATCACCGGCGGCGCCACGGAAACCGGCCCGGGCGGCGTGGCCCGCCTCGACGCGCTGTTCCGCACCGCGCGCAGGCCGTGGCCGATCGACACGTTCTAGCCGTTGTCAGTGGTGTCCGTAGGACACCAGCACCAGGAGGACGAGTACCCCGCCGACGCACATCGCATAGCTGGAACGGGCCTTGAGCCCGACACCCACCAGCAGTACGCCCAGCCCCATCAACGGGCCGTACCGCCACGCCAGGTACTGCTCCAGCAGTGCCGCCGTCACATGGCTCCACAGCATGACCCACCCCCTTCCCAGGTGGCCGACCGCAAGGCGCGGGCCCGCTGCCGTCCTGCCCCTACTGGGCCAGGAGCAGCGCGATCACCGCGAGTCCGACGCACGTGAACGTCGTGTTCCGGGCCTTGTGGCCCACCGTGAACAGTCCGACGGCGAAGGCGCCGGCCGCGCCGTACCGCCACTGGACGAGCTGCTCGAACGCGAAGGCACACAGAGCGATAGCGGGCATAGCGATTCACTCCTTCGAGGCGCGTGGGACCGATCCCTCCGCGCGTAGAGCGCGGAGGGGGCAGATTTGACCCGTGGGGTCGGCATGGGACAGAAGCGGAAGCTCGATGCTGATGCGTGCGATGCGACATGGCGCTGCACTGTCACCCGCGGCCATCCCCGGCGCGTCATCGGGACGGAGAGGCTGCGGCCTCCGGTGGCGTCAACTGGTCCAACTTGACTGTCGATCGGACCAGTTGACTGCATTCCTCTATGGTCATGTTGCCGCTGACTGCAGATCCCTAAACTCCATGCAGTCAACTCCACTTGCCTGGCGTGAAGCTGTAGTGTGGGTCACGTGAGCAACGACCGCACCGCCGGTGGGGCCAGGCGCGAGTACGAGCGCGTGGCCGATGCGTTGCGTCACGAAATCGAGGGCGGCGACATCGCGGCGGGCGCACAACTGCCCACGCACGCAGAGCTGGTGGACCGCTTCGATGTCTCCCGTGCCACCGTCCAGAAAGCGATCAAGGCGCTTGAGGGCAAGGGCTACGTGGAGTCGGCCCAGGGCAAGGGCGTCTTCGCCCGCGACTGGCGTAAGTCCGCCGGCGCCCACGTCAACGGGACCGCCACGGCGACCGGTGGGGCCGGCAGTGTGGAGCTGGACGCCGCCATCGCCGAGGCTTTCGAGGCGGAGCACATCACGATCGACGCTTACTCCCTGACTGCCGAGTCGCTCAACGCGGCCATCGTGCCGCAGGCGCGCCGCATCCTCAGGGGAGAGCTCCGGCCCTCGTCGATTCAGGTCCGACTCCTGCTGGCCCGTCCCGGTGCGCACTTGGCGATCCCCCGTATCGTGGGGAACCCGGAGGACACCAGGCCGCTCGACCGGCTGTCCGAGCTGATCGAGCGCCACGCGTTCACCTTGCGCAACCTGCTGGAGGACCTGGGCAGACGGAACGTCGACGTGGCCGCCGACATACGGACCGTCCCCATCACGCCGGTGGCCAAGTACTACTTGCTCAATGGGCATCAGGGGCTCATGGGCTTCTACAAGGTCGAGGCGAACACCGTGGACCTCCCGGACGGCGAGAGCGCCCAGATCTACGACGTACTGGGCCTGGGGGCACGGCTGTATCTTCAGGGGCCCGAGCAACGGGCTGAGTGCCAGCAGTGGTTCGACTCCTTGTGGCACACAATCGCCGAATCGGTGTGACACTCACTGAATGGCTTCGATCGACCCTGAGCGGCTCCTGAGCCGAGTGCGAGGCGTCAACGTCGTCCTGTTCGACTTCGATGGGCCGCTTTGTGACCTATTCGCCGTGTACACGTCCGAAGCAGTGGCCAAGCGCATGAAGAGGTATCTGGGTCGCAGGCAACGACTCCTGACGGATTTCGCCTCGTACACGGATACGCACCAACTGCTGTATGACGTCGCGGAGCGGGACGACATACCCGGCCGCATAGGCCGCGGCCTCGACAGGGTGCTAGTGCGGGCCGAGCGGCGGGCCGCGAAGGTGGCGCGCCCCACAGAGGGCGCGGCGGAACTCGTGGAGCTCCTGGCCCGAGCGCGGCTGCCGATCGCGATCACGACGAACAATTCTGTGGCAGCGGTTCGGGTCTACTTGAAGAAACATGAGCTGGCCCGCCCATTCGGCGAAAGAATCTTTGGCCGGGAGGCTCCCCATCTCATGAAACCGGACCCCCATTGCCTCCTCATGGCCATGCGGCACATCGGAGCGGACGGCGACCCGGGCAATTGCCTCATGATTGGTGATTCCGTGCGCGATCTGAAGGCCGCCAGCAGTGCGGGGGTCAGATTTTTGGCATATGCCGCCCATGATGAGCGCGATCCGGAGCGCGGCAAACGGCTATTGGAGGCCGGTGCGGATTTCCTGGTCAGTGACATGCGTGAGGTGACGGAAGCTTTCTCCCGGGCCGATCTCGGCTGTCGGGGCGCTCCTGTGAGGGAGTGATGCGCAGAAATTTCGATTGACAGAACTCGAAGTTTCGATTCGCGTCACGCGGGAAACCGGTATAGGCTCAGCCGTCATCCACACCGTATCAAGTGGTGATTCCCTGCTGGGTCGATCTCAAACGGTCGGTGCAACTTATGACGATGGCTGCGCCTACGAGTGCCCGGGGTGCCGGCACAGCGCCCTCGCGCCACATCGTGCGCAGTCGGCTGCACGAGCCTTTTGTGCGCTGGCACTACAACCGCCGGAAGCGTGACGGGGAGTCCTTGATCCTGACGGGTCATCACAATTCCAATGAAGTGGTGACGCTGGACAGGCGGCTCGCCTGGCTGGCCCAAGTGACGCTGGACGAGGCCGCACGCATCAAGCTGCGGGTGCCGCTCGCGACGCCCAAGGTCGTCATGCGCACGTGGCCGGACGAGGCCGAGGTCCTGGCGGCGCTGAACGAGGCCGTCTCAGGGCAGCAGCTCCGGCCGAACTTCGGTATCCCGCAGTGCCTGGTCACCTTCGGGCGGGCGTCCCTGCACCGATTCGTGGACGGGAAGGCGCTGTCCCAAGAGGCACCCTCCGGCGCTCCGATCGGCGAGAAGCGGCTGCGGGACATCGCGGAGGTCTTCGCCTACGCGGCGACGGTCACGCGCGAGCAGTTGCCGAAGCTGCCGGCGCGATGGCCGGGCGACAAGGACAGCGAGGGCTTCCTGGACCTCCTGGTCGAGTACGCGGATCGGGTGCACCAGGACCACCGTCCTGCGTACGGCAGCCTCTTCGACGCCCTCGGTGTGCCGGTGGACGCGTTGGACCGTTTTCGGCAAGGGGTGCGGCAGCGGATCGGAGCGCTCTACCCGCGGCCCTACTCGTTGCTGCACACCGATCTTCACCGCGACAACATCGTGCTGCTCAAGAACAGCAGCCTCTTCATCCTCGACTGGGAGCTCGCCACGTTCGGCGACCCTCTCCATGATCTTGCGACTCATCTGGTCCGGATGGAGTACACCGACCGCGAGCGCGAGCGGATGAAACGGGAGTGGGAGAGGACCCTCAACCTGCGCGGCCATTCGGCGATGACCGCCGGAATGGCGACGGACCTGCAGGCTTACGTCGACTTCGAGTACGCCCAGTCCGTCTACGCCGACGTGGTCCGGGCCGCCCTCAGGCTAGGGGAGGTTCCCGGGAGTCCGCTGCTCGGTCCTTCCGTCAGCCTGGTCCTGCGGGCGCTGCAGCGAGCCCAGGTTCCCTTCGGACTCGCATCCGTCCCCGGGGAGCACGAGGTCGAGACCGCGCTGAACGAGTGGCATGCCCGGCGTTACCCCGAGCGGCGCCGGAGGTGGGGTTTCGTGGAGAGGCGGGCCCGCAGCCAGGCCCATGCCTTCTAGCGCCACGGCCCCGGAGGCCGTCGACGGCGCGTCGGCGCTACTGGGACGCGCGAGCTGCGTGCTCTTCGACTTCGACGGTCCCCTCGCGGACCTTTTCGCCCGCCGCCCGGCTGCCCGCATCGCTGAGGCTCTTCGGGTCCGAGCAGTGGACCTGGGTGTGCCGCTTGTTGAGCTGAGCGGCGTCAGCGACCCCCTGCGGGTCCTGCGGATCGCCGCGGAACACGATGCGTCCGGTCGTGTCACGTCGGAACTGGAGGAGCGCCTGGCCCAGGAGGAGGTCCTGGCTGCGGAGACCGCTCTGCCGACACCACATGCCGGCCGTCTGGTGTGTTCCCTTGCCAAGAGCGGCCGGACGGTCGCCGTCACCACCAACAACTCCGCGGCGGCGGCAACCGCCTATCTGCACCGACGCGGGCTGTCGCGGTACTTCGGCGCCCATGTCTACGGGCGGGCGGCCGACCCCGGACTCTTGAAGCCGGATCCCCACTGCCTGACGCGTGCCATGGCCTGCACGGGAGAACCGCCCGAGAGCTGCTTGATGATTGGGGATTCCCCCAGCGACCTCCTGGCCGCTGAGAGCGCGGGTGTGGCGTTCCTCGGCTTCGCCCGTGACGAGCGTAAGGCGTTGAGTCTTCGCCAGGCCGGAGCAAGGCATGTCGTGGCGTCCTTGGAACATCTGTCAGCGGTAGCAGTGCCGGTGTAGGCGGGGATCAACTGCGCCGATAAACGGTCAGGTTGTACGCTCGGGGGCATGTCGGGCGATCGCAGTTTCGGCAGGGCCAGGCGCGAGTACGAGCGCGTGGCCGATGCGTTGCGTCACGAGATCGAGAACGGCGACATCGCCACGGGTGAACGACTCCCCACACATGCTGAGCTGGTGGATCGCTTCGACGTCTCCCGTGCCACCGTCCAGAGGGCGATCAAGGCGCTGGAGGGCAAGGGCTACGTGGAGTCGGCCCAGGGCAAGGGGGTCTTCGCCTGTGACTGGCGTAAGTCCGCCGTCGCAGCCCACGCCAACGGGACTGCCGCGGGCACCGCGAGAGCCAGCGGCATCGAGTTGGATGACGCCATCGCGGAGGCGTTCGAGGCGGAGCGCGTCACGATCGACGCGTACTGCCTGACCGCCGAGTCGCTCAACGCGGCCGTCGTGCAGCAGGTCAAACGGATCATCCGCGGCGAAATCCGGCCGTCCTCGATCCACCTGCGCCTGCTGCTGCCGCGCACCGACGTACGACTCGCCGTTCCGCGCAACATCGAGGACCCCGATGACGATCGGCCTATGGCACGGCTCGACAGTCTGTCCGCGGCTCACATCCGGGCCCTGAGGAACCTGGAGAACCTGGCCGGTCAGGGCGCCGTACCCGAGGTGAAGGTCGAAGTGCGCCTGGTTCCGGTCACACCTCTGCACAAGCTCTATCTGATCAATGGAGACCTGGCCCTCGACGGCATGTACGTCGTCACCGACAACGTCGTCAACGTCGGCGATGCGACTATCAAGATCCATGACGTCCTGGGCGTCGGGGCCAAGCTCTATCCACAGCCGCCGGAACGTGTGGAACTTTCCCAGGAATGGTTCGACTCCCTGTGGACGAGGCTCGCCAAGCCCGTCTGACGGTCACCGCCGATCAGAGCGCGGGCCTCACATCACCAGTGACATCCAGTGCCCCGGCACCTCCAGCGGCTCGAACCCCACCTTCGCGTACACCCCATGCGCGTCGTGCGTCGCGAGGAGCACGCGCCGGACACCCAGGCCCTCCAGGTGGCCGCGGGCAGCGGTCGCCAGGGCGGTGGCGAGGCCGTGGCCGCGGGCGGAGGGGGTGACGTAGACGTCGCAGAGCCAGGCGAAGGTGGCGTGGTCGGTGACGACGCGGGCGCAGGCGACCTGGGTGCCGGTCTCCTTGTCGTACGCGCCGAAGTTGAGGGAGGCGGCGATCGCGGCGTCCTGGACGGCACGGGGGCGGCCGAGGGCCCAGTAGGCGTCAGTGGAGAGCCAGTGGTGAACCAGGGCGGCGTCTATACGGGCGGGGTCGGCGGAGATCTCGTACCGGTCGTCTCTCATGGGGCCTGAGGGTAGGGGATGGGGCTTCGTGCAGCACTGCTTACCGGTGCGATGAAGGACTATTAACTGGACCTTGAGGGTGCCGTGGCCCACGCTCGATGGCATGGGTATTCACGTACCGCTCATCACGCCCTTCGACGAGGCCGGCCGCGTGGACGCCGGCGCGCTGGAGCGGCTGGCGCACGAGGTGGCCGACGGGGGTGTCGCCGGGCTGGTGGCGCTGGGGACGACCGCCGAGGCGGTGATGCTGGACGAGGCCGAGAAGGCGGTCGTCCGGGAGACCGTGGGGCGGGTGTGCCGGGAGCGGGGGCTGCGGTACACCGTGGGCGCCGGGGGGACGGACACGCGCAGGGCCGCGGCGGAGCTCGCGGAGCTGGACGCGGACGCCGCGCTGGTGTCCGTGCCGTCGTACGTCAGGCCCTCGCAGGACGGGGTCGTCGCGCACTTCGAGGCCCTGGCGCGGGCGTCGGCGGTGCCGCTGGTCGTCTACAACATCCCCTACCGCACCGGGCTCGCCCTCACCGCGGACACCGTGCGCGCGATCGCTGCGATCGACGGGGTCGCGGGCTTCAAGCACGCCGTCGGCGGCATCGACCAGGACACCGTGCTGCTGGTGCGGGAGGTGCCGCTGTACGCCGGGGACGACGTCTTCGCGCCGGCGCTGCTCGCTCTGGGCGCGCAGGGGGCGATCGCCGCGTCCGCGCACCTGGCCACCGAGCGGTGGGTGGAGGAGGCCCGTTTCCATGACGCGGAGCGCGGGCATGCGCTCGCGAGGCTCGCCGCCGCCTGCTTCGCCGAGCCGAACCCCACGGTGATCAAGGCGGTGCTGCACGCCCAGGGACGCATCCCGACCCCGGACGTGCGGCTGCCGCTGCTGCCCGCCGGGCGACCGTCGCTCGAGACGGCGCTCCGGGCACTCGCCGCATCGGGGGATACTCGGGACCGTACGTACGCACTGATCGGAGAGACCGGATGAGGATCGGAATCGTCGGAGCCACCGGCCAGGTCGGCGGTGTCATGCGCAAGGTGCTGGCCGAGCGCGACTTCCCGCTGGAGCAGCTGCGGCTGTTCGCGTCGGCTCGTTCGGCAGGGCGCACCGTGCCGTGGAAGGACGGCGAGATCGCGGTGGAGGACGCCGCCACCGCCGATTACACCGGTCTCGACATCGTCCTGTTCTCCGCGGGCGGCGCCACCTCCAAGGCGCTGGCCCCCAAGGTCGCCGCCGCGGGCGCGGTCGTGATCGACAACTCCTCCGCCTGGCGGATGGACCCCGAGGTCCCGCTGGTCGTCGCCGAGGTCAACCCGCAGGCGATCGCCGACCGGCCCAAGGGCATCATCGCCAACCCGAACTGCACCACCATGGCGGCCATGCCCGTGCTGCGCCCGCTGCACGAGGAGGCGGGGCTGACCGCGCTGGTCGCCACCACCTACCAGGCGGTCTCCGGCTCCGGTCTGGCCGGTGTCGCCGAGCTCGACGGCCAGGTGCGCAAGGTCGCCGACCGGGCGACCGAGCTGACCTTCGACGGCGAGGCCGTGGACTTCCCCGAGCCCGCGGTCTACCAGCGGCCCATCGCGTTCAACGTCGTCCCGCTGGCCGGCAAGATCGTCGACGACGGCCGGTTCGAGACCGACGAGGAGCAGAAGCTCCGCAACGAGTCCCGCAAGATCCTGGACATCCCGGAGCTGAAGGTGTCCGGCACCTGCGTCCGCGTGCCCGTGTTCTCCGGGCACTCGCTGCAGGTCAACGCACGTTTCGAGCGTGCGGTCAGCGTGGCGCGCGCGTACGAGCTGCTGAGCGCGGCCCCGGGCGTGGAGCTGTCGGAGATCCCCACCCCGCAGCAGGCCGCGGGCAAGGACCCCTCCTACGTCGGCCGGATCCGGGTGGACGAGACCGTCGAGCACGGCCTCGCGCTCTTCCTCTCCAACGACAACCTCCGCAAGGGCGCCGCGCTCAACGCCGTCCAGATCGCGGAGCTGGTCGCCGCCGAGCTGCGCGGCTGACCCCGCTCGCCCCCCGGATCCCCCGGATCCCCCGGATCCCCCGAGATGCCCCGGCGCCGACCGCGCGCCGGGGCATCCGCCGTCCCGCTTGACCCTCACACCGTGTGAGGCGCTGGACTCGGAGACGTCATGTTCGGAATCGGAGACTTCGCCAGGCACGGCCGCGTGTCGGTCCGCATGCTGCGTCACTACGACGCCGTCGGACTGCTGCGCCCCGACCGTGTCGACCCCGCCACCGGCTACCGCAGCTACGCCGCCGGGCAGCTCGCCCGGCTCAACCGCATCATCGCCCTCAAGGACCTCGGCTTCACGCTCGAACAGGTGCGGTCGATCCTCGACGAGGAGGTGAGCGCGGAGCAGCTGCGCGGCATGCTGCGGCTGCGCCGCGCCGAGCTCGCGGCGGCGATGGCCGCGGACGCGGCCCGGCTGGCGGGCGTCGAGGCGAGGCTCCGGACGATCGAGAGCGAGGGACGGATGTCCACCGACGACGTGGTGATCAAGAGGGTGCCCGCGGTGCGGCTCGCGGAGCTGACGGCGACCGCGGCGGGGTTCGAGCCGACGCAGATCGGGCCCGTCATCCAGCCGCTGTACGACGAGCTGTGCCGGCGGCTGGACGCGGCGGGCGTGCGGCCCGTCGGGCCGGGGATCGCGTACTACGAGGACGCCCCGGAGGGGGAGGGCGCGATCCTCGTCCACGCCGGGCTGCAGGTCGCGGCCGAGCCGGACGGCGGGTACGACTTCGCGGTCGTCGACCTGCCGGAGCTGGAGAGCGCGGCGACGATCGTGCACCGCGGCTCCATGGACGACGTCCTGCGCAGCGCCCAGGCCCTGGCGCGGGGGATCGACGCCCAGGGCCACCGGTCCCTCGGCTACCCCCGGGAGCTGTACCTGGAGTGCGAGGGGCATCCCGACACATGGGTGACGGAGCTGCAGGAACCGGTGGCCACCGGGGCGTGACCGGTCAGCCCATCGGCTTCCCCTGCTGAGCCGCCTCGGCGACCAGCTCGAAGGCCGTCCGGCCGTCCAGGGACTCGCGGATGACGTCCGCGTGCCCGGCGTGCCGGGCGGTCTCCTCGATCAGGTGGAGCAGGATCCAGCGGGCGCTGACCTTCATGCCCGGCGGGTTCCAGGGCGCGTCCGGCAGCGGCACCACGACGTCCAGGTCGGGCAGCGCCAGGACGGCCTCCTCGGTCTCCCGGCCGATCCGCGCGTACTCCTCCAGCCAGCCGGCGAGGGTCTCGCCCTCCAGCAGCCGGAACCCGTCGAGGTAGTCCGCCTCGGTGCCCTTCTTGTCCTCGTGGCCCAGCAGCAGGCCCTGCACCCAGGACTCCTCGGTCCTGGCGACGTGCTTGACCAGCCCGGCGAGGCTCATCTCGCTGACGCTCGGCCGCGAGGAGGCCTGCTCGTCGGTGAGCCCGAGCACCGCGCGGCGCATCCCGCCGCGCTGCGCCTCCAGGTACGCCAGCAGCGCGTCCCGCTCGCCCGTCTCGTTCCGTACCACCGTCGGCATCGCGCGCTCCCTTTGGCCATGGGCCTCGGTCGTGGGCGCCGGTGTTCCGGCGTCCTTCGATGTCTTCGACGTTACGCACCCATGCGGTCAGTTCCGGTCCGCGATGGGCCGCGAGGAGAAGGCTCCCTCGGAGAGGACCGGGACGACGGAGGCGGCGTCGAACTCGGTGGCGATCGCGACGTCCTCGGGGAAACCGCCGCCGCTGAGTTCGCGCCCGGAGGCACAGGCCGCGACGGTGCCGGCCGGGTCGGGCGCCCCGGTGAAGGCGGCCGCCGCGGCGCACGCCTCGGGGGAGAGCGTCACGGCGGGGGCGTGCCCCCGCAGCGCGGCGACGACCGCACCGGCGCCGAGCAGGTCCTCCAGCGCGGGCCGCAGGGTCCCGTCGGGCCAGCGCTCACCCGCGGCGATCACCGCGACGGGGCGGTCCCGGACGCCGTAGCCGTGCCGGGCGAGCCACGCGCCGACGGCGGTCGCGTTGCGCAGGCAGGCGGCGACGACGGTCGCCGCCTCCCCGGCCGCCGCGGCGATCGTCGATCCGTTGGGCGAGGGCAGCACCAGCCGCGGGGTGTACGGCGCACGGCGCAGGGCGGCAGGGGACAGCGACCACGGCGAACGGTCGCTGACCTCCCGCCGCCCCACGGCCAGCCGCGCCCCGACCCGCCGCGCGTACGCGGCCGCCGTCGCGTCGCGCCAGGCGTACGGGTGCACCGCGGTGCCCGCCTCGACGGCCACGGTCACCGCGGTGGTGAAGGACAGGACGTCGACGACGACCAGGCACGCCACGTGCGCCCCGATCCGCCGGGCGCCTTCCGGTCCCCACTCGAACCGCACCCCGTGGCGTGTCTGCAGAAACCATTCCTCGCTCATGGGCGAGGACTATGCCGCCGCGGACCTCTCCTGTACATCGGCGACCGCGCAACTGACGTTGTCCGGACCGCCGGCGGCGTTGGCCAGCCCGACCAGCGTGCGCACCGTCTCCCCGGGGCCGGCGCCGGAGGCGAGTACCCGGCGCAGCTCGTCGTCCGGGACGACGGTGGACAGGCCGTCCGTGCACAGCAGGTAGCGGTCGCCGGGGCGCGGGTCGTGCAGCCGCAGGTCGGGCAGGCGCCCGGCGGGGCGGGTGCCGGAACCCAACGCCCGTACGAGCAGCGACCGCTGGGGGTGCGAGGCGGCCTCGGCCTCGGTCAGCCGGCCCTCGTCCACCATCGACTGCACCATCGTGTGGTCGTGCGTGATCCGGAACAGCTCGCCGTCGCGCAGCAGGTACGCCCGTGAGTCCCCGATGTGGACGAGGGCCAGCCGCTCCCCGGACCACAGCAGCGCGGTGAGCGTGGTGCCCGAGTCCGCGAAGCCGCGCACGGTCTCGTCGGCCCGGTCCAGGGCGTCCTGCAGCAGGTCCAGCAGACCGCCGGGGGCGGCAGCGGCGTCGAGCTCCTTCAGCGCGTCGACGGCGGCGGCGCCCGCCGGCGCCCCCTCGCCCCCGAAGCCGTCGGCCACCGCCAGCAGCCGGGCGCCGGCGTAGGCGGTGTCCTGGTTGCCGGGGCGGACCAGGCCGGCGTCGGACAGGGCGGCGTAGCGCAGTTCCAGGGAGCGGTTCGCGTCGTTCGCGTCGTTCACAACGGAGTCCTTCCGGGACAGGTGATCGACGAGGAAGGCGGCCAGGTCCCGCCGCGCGCCGTGCGCGGCCTCGACCTGCGCCCAGTACGCCCGGATCTCCCGCGCGGCGGCGGGCGCGTCCAGCGCGCACACCTCACGTATGCGGGCCAGCGGCATACCCAGGCGCCGCAGCCACGCCACGAGCCGGGCGCGCTCCAGCTGGGCGGGCGCGTAGTGGCGGTAGCCGGTCAGCGGATCGACCCGCGCGGGCGTCAGCAGCCCCAGCTCGTCGTACAGCCGCAGCGCCTTCGGTGACAGCCGGGACGCCTTCGCGAACGCCCCGATCGTCAGCGAGTCCATGGCGGGCTCCCTCCCTCGGGCCGGGCACGCCGCCCGGCCGCTTCGATGCTGTGGCCTGCCCCAGGGGCAAGGTCAACCGGCCACCGGGGCCCGGTTCACAGGGCGATCGGCCGGTAGGCGAGCGCGGCGTCGACGATCCGCCCGGGCGGGGCGTCCTCGAGGCCGGCCGGCGGGTGGAAGAGCAGGTCGCAGGCCCGGGGGTGCGGGGTGTTGCAGTCGAAGAGTCGCAGGTAGTAGTCGGTGTCCTCGCCGGCCGGGTCGGCGTCGACACGACGGACGATCTCGACGAGTTCCTCGCGCGTGATGTCCGCCACCCGCGGCCGGGCGGGCCGGGCGGCCTCCCGGGCGAACTCCTCCAGGCCGCGCGACGCGTCGTACCAGGCGAAGACGGACGACAGGTACGCATGGCCCGTGCGCTCGTTGAAGGCGGCCACGGCCTTCTCCGCCGGTTCGCCGGACCCGGCCAGGTCCGCGATGCGCTCGATCTCACGCGCGACCTCCGCCAGTCGTTCCGGGCTGACGGGCGGCGGGAGCAGTTCGGCGCGCAGGTCCACCGCGGCATTATGCGCGCCGGGGCCGACAGCGGGCCCGGGCGGCGTCATGGGTTCGCCGCGGCCGGCTGGGCCGTGCGGGGGATGTCACATCGCCGTAACGAGACTTTTGCAAGCACCTTGCTTGCAAAAGTTAGCACCGCGCGGCATCCTCGGAGGCATGGCTTCACTGAACGTCGGCACCCTCGGCGAGTACCTGCGGGAGCAGCGCCGCAACGCGCAGCTGTCCCTGCGTCAGCTCGCCGACGCCGCGGGGGTGTCCAACCCCTACCTCAGCCAGATCGAGCGCGGGCTGCGCAAGCCCAGTGCCGAGATCCTGCAGCAGCTCGCCAGGGCGCTGCGCATCTCCGCCGAGACCCTGTACGTGCAGGCGGGGATCCTCGACGAGCGGGACCAGGGCGGAGGGATGGAGGTGCGGACCGCCATCCTGGCCGACACGGCGATCAACGAGAAGCAGAAGCAAGTCCTCCTGCAGATCTACGAGTCGTTCCGCAAGGAGAACGCCGCAGTGGAGGAAGCTCTTGACGAGCAGCCCGCCGCGCCGCGCGAGCACGTGGCGAAGAAAGCGGCGAAGAAGGCTGTCGCCGTGCTGAAGCCGAACGCGTCCGGACCGGCCGGACCGGGCAGCGGCGACGACGCCGCGGCCGCCGGGTGACCGGCTGCGCCCGGTCGCGCGGAACGAGCGACTGAACAGACGTACACGCCACCATCCTCAAACGGGAGAAACCCTCATGGCGATCACCGAAGACATCGTCAAGACCCTCAAGGACCCGACCCCGCTGTACGCGCTGGCCGGGACCGCGGACCTCGCGGCCGAGAAGCTCAAGGAGGTCCCGCCGCTGATCGAGAAGATCCGCGCCGAGGCCCCCGAGCGGATCGAGAAGATCCGCGGCACCGACCCCAAGGCCGTGCAGGAGAAGGTGACCGCGCAGGCCAAGGACGCCCAGACCAAGGCGCAGGCCAAGGTCAACGAGCTCCTGGGCACCATCGACGGCGACCTGCGCAAGCTGCGTGACTCCGCGCAGGACTTCGCGCTGCAGCAGGTGGGCCGTGCCGCCGAGTACGCGGTCCGCGCCAAGGAGGCCTACGACGGCCTGGCCGAGCGCGGCAAGGACGCGGTCGCGACCTGGCGCGGCGAGGCCGCCGACCAGGTCGAGGACATCGCGGTCGCGATCGAGCCCGAGCCCGTCCCGGCCGCGCGTCAGGCGCCGGTCGCGGACATCAAGCCCGCCCCGGCTCCTTCCCCGGCTCCGGCCCCGGCCCCGGCCCCGGCGCCGGTGCAGGACAGCCAGGCGAAGAAGGCCCCGGTCAAGAAGGCCCCCGTGGCCAAGAAGCCCGCGACGCCGGGCAAGCCCGCTTCCTGAGCGGCCGGAACATCACGGGCCGGGCACGCGCGGCGTGCCCGGCTCGTTGTGCCGGTACGGTGGGAGCCGATGACGGAGGTGGACGGCAATGCTGGTGCAGGGCTTCTACAACTTGCTGGGCTGGATCTCCATCGCCCTGCTGGTCTTCGCGCTGTTCGCGCTGGTCGACGCGGCCATCCGGCGTGAGGACGCCTACCGGGCGGCGGACAAGAAGACCAAGGCCTTCTGGCTGATCATCCTCGCCGTGGCGGCGGCGCTGATCGCGATCCTGCCGATCATGTCGTTCCTGCCGGTCATCGGCCTGATCGCGGTGATCGTCTACACGGTGGACGTGCGTCCCGCCCTCAAGCAGGTGTCCGGTCCGCGGCGGCGCGGCGGTGGCAGCAGCAGCGACGGCCCGTACGGCCCCTTCAACCGCTGAGGCGGAGTTCCCCCCGGCCGGCGGACCGGCCGGGCCCGCGGATCAGGCGCCCGACTCCAGGAGCATGAGGGCGACGTCGTCCGTCAGCTCCCCGCCGTTGAGCTCCCGTACCTCCGTCATGGCCGCGTCCAGCAGCTCCTCGCCGGCGAGTCCGGCGGACAGCTGCCGCCCGACCAGCTCGACCATGCCGTCCTGGCCCAGCCGCTGCGCGCCCAGGCCGATCCGGCCCTCGATGAGCCCGTCGGTGTAGAGCATCAGGCTCCACGCCTCGCCCAGCTCGAAGCGCGCGCCCTCCCAGCAGTCCCGCTGGGGCAGCAGCCCGAGCGCCGGGCCGCCGTGCTCGTACGGCAGCAGCTGCGGTGCCATCCCGGACAGCGACACCAGCGGCGCCGGGTGACCGGCCAGCCAGAGGTCGGCGGCGCGGCCGTCCGGGCTGATGTCGACCTGGCAGAGGGTCGCGAAGATCTCGTCGTCGGACCGCTCGTGCTCCAGGACCTCCTGCAGGGTGCCCAGCAGGGCGGCCCCGCACAGTCCGGCCAGCGTCAGCGCGCGCCAGGCGATGCGCAGCTCGACGCCGAGGGCGGCCTCGTCCGGGCCGTGGCCGCAGACGTCGCCGATCATCGCGTGCACGGTGCCGTCCGGAGTGCGGACGGTGTCGTAGAAGTCGCCGCCGAGCAGGGCCCGGCTGCGGCCGGGCCGGTAGCGGGCGGCGAAGCGCAGGTCGGCGTCGTGGAGCAGCGGCGTGGGGAGCAGCCCGCGTTCCAGCCGCGAGTTCTCCTGGGCGAGCAGCCGGGTCTCGGTCAGCTGGCGCTGGGCGACGTCGGCGCGCTTGCGCTCCACGGCGTAGCGGATGGCCCGGGTCAGGTGGGACGGGTCCAGGTCGGCCGGGGTCAGATGGTCCTGGGCGCCGACGCGGACGGCCTCGGCGGCGCGCTCGGCGTCGGTGTCCGTGCCGGCGGTCAGCACCAGCACGGCGGTGCGCGGGGCGAGCCGCAGGAGCTGCCGCAGGCTGTCCAGCCCGTCGGAGACGCCCTCGGCGGCGGGGGCGGACAGCTCCAGCAGGATGCAGTTGACGTCGTCCCTGAGGAGCCGCTCGGCCTCGGTCAGGTTGCGGGCGCGGCGGATGCGGACCCGTGTGCCGGAGACGTCCAGCAGGTCGGGGACGGTGAAGGCACCGACCGGGTCCTCACCGATGACGAGCAGGGTCAGGGCAGGGGAGGTCCGGCCGTCGGCCAGGATGGTTTCCTGGCGCGGCCCCGGCACGGCGGCGTACTGGTCGGTGCGCCGCTCGGTCGCGGACATCGGCGACATCGGACAATTCCTTCCCTCCCCCCGAGGGCAACGTCCCGGAGCGGTCGGATCGGTCGGATCGGTTGCTCAGCTCCGAGAACACTGAAGGGCGACCATAGCGGTAGCGCCCGGCGGCGGGGGAGGCCCTGTTGGTAAACCGCCCGTGTCATATGCGGTTCTGAGCTGGGGATTTCGGCCGCGGAGGGACGAAGCGGGCATGACCAACGTCACGTTTGCTCGGACGCGGGGTGGTACGGGTCACGCGGCCGGGGTCACAGGACGCAGGTCACAGCGCGGCGGCAGCCCACCGGGCCGCCCGGCACGGCCGCGTGCGGTCATCCGGGGCGCACGACGCCGAGGACGGGCATCGACCCTGCCCCCGCCATCGTGATCCGCCGCCCGGGGCGCGGCGCGTGGACGATGGCGCCGTCGCCCACGTAGATGCCGACATGGCTGGCGTCGTCGAAGTAGACGACCAGGTCGCCCGGGCGCATCGCCGCCACGGGGACGTGCGGCAGGAGCCGCCACTGCTCCTGCGAGGTGCGCGGGATGCCGACCCCGCCGGCGCGCCAGGCGGCCCGGGTCAGCGCCGAGCAGTCGTACGCGGCCGGGCCGTCCGCCCCCCATCCGTAGGGCTTGCCGATCTGCGCCGCGGCGAAGGCGACCGCGGCGGCGCCCTGCCGTGTGGCGCCCGCGGCGTCGCGGCGCAGGCGGGTGGCGGCGTCGGTGCGCAGCCAGGCGACCTGGGAACGGTAGGCGGCCTCGTCCTCCAGCCGTTCCAGCCGTGCCCGCTCCCGGGCCTCCAGGCCGGCGAGCAGGCGCTTCGCCCGGGTCAGACGCGCGGTGACCTCCCGCTCGGCGTCGGCCGCCTCCTTCTGGTCGGCCATGAGGCGCTCCCAGGCGACGGTGGCGGAGTGGGCGTAGGCGCCCAGCTCCCCCGTGGTGGTGCGCAGCTGCTCGATCGTGGTGTCGGCGGCCTGGGCGCCCCGGTCGGCGAGGGTGAGCCCGTCCAGGAAGGCGTCCGGGTCGTCGCTGAGCAGCAGGTCGAGCCCGGGGCCGATGCCGCCGCCGCGGTACTGGGCGCGGGCGAGCGCGCCCGCCTGGGCGGTCAGGGTGCGCAGCCGGATCCGCTCCCGGTCGATGACGCGGGCGAGTGCGACGATCTCCTTCTGCTGGGCGAGGACCCGTTCGTGCGCGGCGTTGTAGGTGTCGGTGGCGCGTTCGGCCTGCCGGTAGAGGGTGCCGACCTCGGCCCGTACGTCCCGGAGCGTACGGGGCGGGCGGGGCGGATCGGCGTGCGCGACCGGCACGGGGGCGGCGAGGAGCAGCAGCGCGGCACAGGCCAGGCAGGCCGTACGCTTCATGCGGGCACCTCCGCAGCGTATCTGACGGTCCGTCACATGGCTGTGGATGGTGCCACGGAAGAGGCGAATCGGCCAGAGCCGCGGGCCTGTGCATCGCCCTCCGGCGCCATGTCGGCCCGGCCCGGGACGTGTTCGGTGGCTGTGGACGGCTGCCGTCGGCGGGCGCGATCGGCCCGGTCCGGCGGGGTGCCCGCGTCGTCGTGTACGGATCCGACACGGGTCCCGCGCACCGTCCGGGCGGCGTGGCGACCGCGGCCGCGGGGATCAGTCCGGTGCCGGGGCCAGGGCCTCCCAGCGGACGGTCACCTCGCCCTGGCGCCAGCGGGACGGGGTGTCGGTGACGGGCCAGCCGCCCGGGCCCGCCAGGCTGCGCACCGTGCGGATCCAGCGCTGCCGGGCGCCCAGGGAGGCGAAGGGCGCGGCGGCCGCCCACGCGCGGTCGAAGTCGGTGAGGAACGCGTGCACGGGCTCGCCCGGCACATTGCGGTGGATCAGCGCCTTGGGCAGCCGCTCCGCCAGGTCGGAGGGGCGCTCCAGCGAGCCGAGCCGGGTGGCGAAGGTCACCGTGCGCGGGCCCTCGGGGCCGAGCGCCACCCACACGTGGCGGCGGCCGATCTCGTCGCAGGTGCCCTCCACCAGCAGCCCGTCCGGCGCGAGCCGGGACCGCAGGCGCGTCCACACCTCGGCGACGCGCTCCTCGTCGTACTGCCGCAGCACGTTCGCCGCCCGGATCAGGGCCGGCCTGCGGCCGTCCGGGAGGGGCACTTCGAATCCGCCGTGCGCGAAGGAGAGCCCCTCACGGGCGTACGGCCGGGCGGCGGCCACCCGGGCCGGGTCGATCTCGATGCCGACGACCTCGGCGTCGGGGCGCGCGGTGCGCAGCCTTCCCAGCAGCTCCAGGGCCGTCCAGGGAGCGGCGCCGTAGCCCAGGTCCACGGCGAGTGGGTCGTCGCTGCGCCGCAGCGCGGGTCCGTGCCGCGCCGCGATCCAGCGGTCCATGCGGCGCAGCCGGTTGGGGTTGGTCGTCCCCCGGGTCACCTCTCCGACCGGCCGTGTCGCGCGCATGCGCCGAGCCTATGCGAGCCCGCGGGCGCCGGATCCGGGCCGTGTCGACGGTCACGCTTTGGCAAAGCGGAAATGGATCTAGGCCTTCCACTGGTTGTCACCGTTCAGGGGCGGCCTCCGCTCGGCCGCCCGTCGCAGAAGTGGAGGACGCGACGTGAGCCAGTACGTGGCGAAGGTCCTGGCCGGTGGTGCCCATCGCCGGTTGCGCCGCCATGGCGTCGGTGGACGCCGTCCGCGGCGCGTGGCCATGCTCAGCGTGCACACCTCGCCCCTCCACCAGCCCGGCACCGGGGACGCGGGCGGTATGAACGTCTACATCGTCGAGCTGGCCAAGCGGCTCGCGGAGGGCCCCGGCGTGGAGGTCGAGATCTTCACCCGCGCCACCACGGCCGCCCTGCCGCCCACGGTCGAGCTGGCCCCCGGGGTCCTGGTGCGGCACGTGGACGCCGGCCCGTACGAGGGCCTGGCCAAGGAGGACCTTCCCGCGCAGCTGTGCGCCTTCACCCACGGCGTGATGCACGCCGAGGCCAGCCACCGGCAGGGCCACTACGACCTGGTGCACTCGCACTACTGGCTCTCCGGCCACGTCGGCTGGCTCGCCGCCGAGCGCTGGGGCGTCCCGCTCGTCCACGCCATGCACACCATGGCCAAGGTCAAGAACGCGGCGCTCGCCGAGGGCGACACCCCCGAGCCCACGGCCCGGGTCATCGGCGAGACGCAGATCGTCAACGCCGCCGACCGGCTGATCGCCAACACCGCCGAGGAGTCGGACGAACTCATCCGGCACTACGAGGCCGACCCCGGCAAGGTCGCCGTCGTCCACCCCGGGGTGAACCTGGACCGCTTCCGGCCGGACGCCCACGGCGGCCGCGCCGGGGCCCGCGCGCGCCTCGGCCTGCCGCAGGACGCGGTGATCCCGCTCTTCGCCGGCCGGATACAGCCCCTCAAGGCGCCGGACATCCTGCTGCGCGCCGCGGCGATCCTGCTGGCGGAGGACCCGTCGCTGCGCGACCGCCTCGTCGTCCCGGTCGTCGGCGGGCCGAGCGGCAGCGGCCTGGCCAAGCCCGAGCGCCTGCAGAAGCTCGCCGCCCGGCTCGGCATCTCCGACCTCGTGCGCTTCCAGCCGCCGGTCGCCCAGGACCGGCTCGCGGACTGGTACCGGGCCGCGTCCGTGCTGGTCATGCCCTCGTACAGCGAGTCGTTCGGGCTGGTCGCCATCGAGGCGCAGGCCTGCGGCACGCCGGTGGTGGCGGCCTCGGTCGGCGGACTGCCGGTGGCCGTGAAGGACGGCGAGACCGGCTTCCTCGTCGCGGGCCACGACCCGGCCGACTACGCGCGCGCCCTGCGCCGCTTCGTCGAGCACCCGGAGCTGGTGCCCGCCATGGGCGGGGCCGCCGCCCGGCACGCGGGGTGCTTCGGCTGGGACGCGGCGGCCACCAGGACCGCCGAGGTGTACGCGGGTGCGATGGCCGAGCGGCGGCGTCGCCTACGATCGCCGCATGGGTGAGCGGGAGCAGACGGCGGCGCGCGCGGCGGTCGAGCGGGCACTGGAGGACGCGGAACTCGGCTGGGAGACCGGCGCCGGGGGCGAGTACGTCGTCAAGCTCCCCGGCACGCGCAAGCTGTCCACCACCGTCGCCCTGGCCGTGGGACGGCACACCCTGACGGTCAACGCCTTCGTCGTGCGCCGCCCCGACGAGAACCACGAGGCGTTCTACCGCTGGCTCCTGGAGCGCAACACCCGGCTGTACGGCGTGGCCTACGCCATCGACGCGCTCGGCGACGTCTACCTCTCCGGCCGGCTGCCGCTGGTCGCGGTGACGCCCGAGGAGGTCGACCGGCTGCTGGGCGCCGTCCTCGAGAACGCGGACGGCAGCTTCAACACGCTGCTGGAACTCGGCTTCGCCGACGCGATCCGCAAGGAGCACGCATGGCGGACCGCGCGGGGCGAGTCCACGCGCAACCTCGACGCGTTCACCCATCTGATCGGCAAGGCCGGCAAGCGTGCCGAGTAGCGTCACCGCCGCCTGAGCGTCACCGGGGTCTTCGACCACGACGGCTCCCACGGCGGCGACGCGTCGGCGGGACCGCTGTACGGGGCGCGCCTCGCGCTGTACGAGGCGCAGCGCGCCCTGCGCCTCCCGCGCTAGCAGTCCGCCGTCGGCTCCGGCTCCGGTATCCGTACCGGGGCCGGCGGCACCGCCTCCACCGGCTCGGCCTGCGCCCCGCGCTCCCGCAGCAGCAGCCAGTAGCCGGCGCCGGCGACCGTGCCGACCACGGCGCAGGCACCCCACACCACGCCGCCGCCCCACCGGTCCAGCGCCACGCCGCCCAGCAGCGGCCCGGCGAAGGACGCCGCGGGCCAGGCGAGCGAGTACATGCCCTGGTAGCGCCCCCGGGCGTGGGCCGGCGCCAGGTCGGCGACCAGCGACATCGAGGCCGGCGCGTGCAGGATCTCGCCGATCGTCCACACCGCCACCGTCAGCGCGTAGAAGGGGACCGAACCGGCGAAGGCGGTGAGCCCGAAGCCCCAGCCCATCAGCAGCGTGCCGGCGGTGAGCAGCGCCGCCACGCTCCGTTGCTCGACGAGCCGGGTGAGCGGGATCTGCAGGAGCACGATCAGCAGGCCGTTGAGCCCGATGATCAGGCCGTACTGGCTCGCGGAGAAGCCCTGGCGGCCCATGTCGACCGAGAGCGTCGTCGAACCCTGCTGGGTGACCGTGCCCAGCAGGAACGTCAGCGCGACGAACCACATGAAGCGCTGGTCGCGCAGGACGACCCCGAGGCCGACCCGCGACTTCCCGTCCCCGGCCGCTCCGGCCGCCCTGGCCGCCCCGGCGGACCGCCCCGGGCTCGCGGGCTCCCGGCCCGGCATGGACTCCGGCACCTTGGCGTAGATCACCAGCGCGCAGAGCACCGTCATGAACGCGTCGCCGAGGAAGAGCCAGAGGTAGCCCTGCGAGGCGATGAGGCCGGCCGCCGCCGAGGAGACGGCGAAGCCGATGTTGATGGCCCAGTAGTTGAGCGAGAACGCCCGCACCCGGTCCGCGGCGGGCACCACGTCCGCCATCATCGCCTGCACCGCGGGCCGCGACGCGCTGCTCGCCACGCCGATCACGGTGGCCACCCCCGCGATCTCCGCCTGCCCGTCCATGAAGGCCAGCGTCGCCGTGCCGGCCGCGGCCGCGACCTGCGCCAGCAGCATCGTCGAGCGCCGCCCCAGCCGGTCGGTCAGCACCCCGCCGACGACCGCGCCGACGGCGCCGCCGAGGCCGTACAGGGACGCGACGAGACCGGCGTAGGTGGCGGAGTAGCCCCGGTCGAGGGTGAGGTAGAGCGCGAGGAAGGTGACGACGAAGCCGCCGAGCCGGTTGACCAGTGTGCTGGTCCACAGCCACCAGAAGGTCCGGGGGAGTCCCGAGACGGTCTCCCGTACGGCACGTCTGACATCGGGCACGGCGGCTGCTCCTCGCGGCGTCGGGGCGTCGTAGGCGTAATGGGCCAGGATGGCCTGCGCAGCTTACATCGGCCCTCCGGAGGGCACCAAAGGGTTTTCTCTTAGACTCCTTGCCATGGCTGAAGCTCCGTACAAGCTGATCCTCCTCCGCCACGGCGAGAGCGAGTGGAACGCTAAGAACCTCTTCACTGGCTGGGTTGACGTCAACCTGAACGAAAAGGGCGAGAAGGAGGCGGTCCGGGGCGGCGAGCTGCTGAAGGACGCCGGACTCCTCCCCGATGTCGTCCACACATCCCTCCAGAAGCGCGCGATCCGCACCGCGCAGCTGGCCCTCGAGGCCGCCGACCGGCACTGGATCCCCGTCCACCGCAGCTGGCGCCTCAACGAGCGCCACTACGGCGCCCTCCAGGGCAAGGACAAGGCGCAGACCCTCGCCGAGTTCGGCGAGGAGCAGTTCATGCTCTGGCGCCGCTCCTACGACACCCCGCCGCCGCCGATCGAGGACGGCAGCGAGTTCTCCCAGAGCGACGACCCGCGCTACGCCTCCATCCCGCCGGAGCTGCGCCCGCGCACCGAGTGCCTGAAGGACGTCGTCGACCGCATGCTGCCGTACTGGTACGACGGCATCGTCCCCGACCTCCTCACCGGCCGCACCGTCCTGGTCGCCGCCCACGGCAACAGCCTGCGCGCCCTCGTCAAGCACCTCGACGGCATCTCCGACGCCGACATCGCGGGCCTGAACATCCCCACCGGCATCCCGCTCGCCTACGAGCTCGACGCCGACTTCCGCCCCGTCACGGCGGGCGGCCGCTACCTCGACCCCGAGGCGGCCGCGGCGGCGATCGAGGCCGTGAAGAACCAGGGCAAGAAGAAGTAATCAGACACGATCAAGCCCCCTGCCTGCGGTTTCTCCGCGGGGAGGGGGCTTGTTGCTGCTCCGGGGCCGTCTCTGGGCCGTCAGCCGGTTGATCGGGCCGTGCTCAGTCCTTCAGGAACTCCGGATCCGGCCGTTCTCTCGTCTCCGCCTGTGCTCCCACCTCGCGGAGGGCCGAGACGGCTGCCGCAGCGTCTTCCTCGGGCACGCCGGCGAGAATCGCGGCGGGAACCTGCGTCACCAGAACCTTGCTGTGCCAGAGGCTCAGCCCCTTCAGCCGACGCACGACCTGCGCGACATCCAGCACGCGGACGCCCGGATCGGTGAGCACCGCGTCATGAGGCACGTCGTCGCACACCAGCTCCACGTACTCGTCCGTCATCGCTCCCCCCACCTCTCTCCGGCTCGGAGCCTACGAGCCCTGAAGTGCTGCGTCGCGTCAATTCGGTGGCGTCGAAGACGGCGGCCACGGCTTTTCGAGTGCGCTCCTGGCTCGACGGCAGGAGGTGTGCGTACACCCGGAGCGTCAGCCCAGGGTCCGAGTGGCCGTCCCGTCGTCGCTCACGCTCCGCCGGGCGCGCGGCCCGCGTCCGGCCGCCCGCCAGACGGCGGAGGGTTGCCGAGGAGAACCCCGCTGTGGCTGGGGCGGTCGGCTCCGCGGCTCTACGCAGGCACCATGGGGCGAGCCCCGAATCTCGGGGCCCACATCGGGCTATTGCGGGCAGGCGAGGAGCCAGCCCGATTCGCGGCCAGCGTACGGGCCCCGATCTCCCGCCCCACGGCAGCTCCAGCCCAAAGCCTCTACGCGCCGACCGGGCGGTACGGTGCAAGTTGTCGATCACGGGAGGGGCGGATGGCTGGCCGTCTTCAGCTTGAGTGGGACTTGCGCGATAACGGTTGGGCCGTCTGTCGAATCGCCGAGGGAACGGCGAACGCCACGTTCTATGTCAGCTACTGCACCGATGGCTTGGCAGATCTCTTGTCTGGTGTTGGCGGGCTTTACGGGGTGAGCCATGTGGAGCGGTTCTTCTTCGACTCCGAGCCGATGGAGGTTCGGTGGGTTCTGCGGAGAGAAGGAGCCGACGTCGCCATTGCGATCTACACGTTTCCCGACGTCGGTATCAGCCCTGATCTGCCGGACTCGGACGGCCGCCTGGCATGGACTGCCACTAAGCCCCTCAGCGAGTTGGCTCATGTTGTTCTCGCCACCGCGCAACAGGTTCTGAAGGAACATGGCGAAGACGGCTACATGGCCAAGTGGATCAGGTATCCCTATCCCGTCGCCGCTCTCCAGGACCTACGCAGGCTGCACCTGCACCACGATCAGTGCGAGCTTCCGCATGACATGACGTTGCCGCTTGCGTAGACGCCGGGCCGTCCGAGGCTGGCCAATGGTGACAGGCGAAGACAGCGTCGACCAGCCGCACCACTGATCGAGCGCCCTAGGCACCCTCGGTCGACGAGCCCCCAGCGCAGCCGCCACCAGGCGGCGGGCTAGTGTGCGCCTTGTGGGAGGGGCAGGAGTGACGGACAAACCAAAATGGCAGAACCATCCGGTCTGGTACCTGGTGATCATGGTGCCGCAGCTAATATTCGTGACCTCCGAGGACGATGCAATCAGTCGTTTCCTGGGGGCGTCGAGTCTCGCGCTGTGGGGAATCCTTTGTGGGCGCGAATTGGCGAAGCGGGCCGCGTACCGGAGGACTACCGCTGAGGGCGCAGTCGCGGCGGACAAGAGACGCCAGTGGCGCGAACGTAGCCGCAACACCTAGCCCGCAACCCGAGTACCTCAAGGCCTTCTTCCGACCGAATCCGCCCCCCGAGCGGTCGCTGGCTATGAGCGTCGGCTGCGTCGTGAACGCGCACCCAGAACGCGGCGTCAAGGCGAGCTGTACAGCACGGAAGTACAGCAACTATGGAGACCTTGCCCGCCCCGCACCACCTCTCTGTGGCCTTGCGGCGACTGGTATGACCGCCGTGGACCGATTCGACCCTAGCTACGGATCAGAAGGTGCGGCGTGGCGGAGGGCCGGGCTCCCTGGGCCGACTCTGGGCCGTGCGAGGTTGCTCAACGGCGGCCAACGACGACCAATGACACCCACTCAGGCGCCGCGGGGCTCCGCTCGGACCAGCGAAAACGCAGGTCGCCGACTTCTCGGGCAAGACCCGGGGCAAGAACAAGTGGATTTCGTGATCATGCCCCTGATCTGCGCTTTCGGTGTGGATCGGGGGCATTTTCGCGGGCTGGGACCTCCCTGGGACCTGAGCCCGTGTGATCTTGAGGAACCGATAGGCGGCCGAGCCTGCCGCTCAGGACTACCTCGCTCGCCTCCGCGAGCTCGGGCAAGGAACCTCCGGCTTCTTGCCTCGGTAACAGGAGGTGCGGCCTACGGCCGCGCGAATCTTGGCAGTTCGCTGCGCTCGCGTGCGACGCCGTTCGGGAGCTCCCGCCCGCCGCGTGCTTCCGGACCGACTCGGACCTGGCGTGCCCGACGGGTCGGCTCAGTCCCTGCGATTCGCCCGGCTGCGCTCGCGCGGGAGCGCCCCGCGGCGCGTGGCTGCGGGGCGCCTTGTGGGGTTTAGTCGACCTGCTCCCCGTCGTGCGTACCGCCCTTGCAGCAGCTGCCCTCTTCGTTGATCGCGGGCGTTCCGCCGCCCTCCTTGCACTCGGAAGGGGTGACGTAGGATGCGGCACCCTGTGCGGCGGTGGCGGTGGCGGCGCCTGTGAGGCCGAGTCCGGTGAGGGCTGCCGTGGCGATGACGGCGGCGAGGATTCGTCGAATGCGCATGTGGTTCCCCCTTCGCGCACTGCCTCGGTTGGGGCACTGGTCAGCTTGATCTTCACCCATGTGGGTGGCACGTCATGTTGCGCCATTCGGGTGGCGGCGCTGTCGGGTGCGGGGTCGATGACGCGATCCGTCGGACAGGCCCTGGAACGAAGAAGGAGTAACCCTTACCGATCAAGCCCCTGCCTGCGGATTCTCCGCGAGTAGGAGCCTGTTGGCGCTCCGGGGCCGACGGGATGTGGCTACGATCTCGGTCACATCGAGGGAGGGACGTCACCATGGCGATGGGGCTTGCAGGGTTGCCCGGCAGAGAGTGGATGATCCGGGACGCGAAGGGGCGGAAGTACAGCTACGACTCCGAGGAAGAGGCGTTCGAGGAGCTTCACGAGTACGGGGACGGCGCGAGCGTGTGGACGCGGGACGTCTACCGGGTGTTCTTCCTGACCCGGTCCGTCGAGGGCTGGAAGCAGGTTCCCGCTCCGCGCGGTTAGGGGAGGCCGAACGCCGGCGGGTTCGGTTCCGCGCGGCTGTGGTGTCCCGGGGCCTGCCGGGACATGCTGTGCGCATGGAGGACGAGCCCCTGGAGCAATGGGTGGAGCGCCGCGAGGAACGGCAGGCACGCAGGAAGGGCCGGCTTCGTGCCGGCACCCTTGCGTCGGGGCCGCCACGGGGCGCTCACGTGGATCCGGACGCCCCACGTCTCATCTCGCAATGGGACGGCTACGCATGGCAACCGGTCGCCGTGGTCTCCGGCCTGGCGGAAGCCCGGGCCCTGCTGAACGCGGCCCGGCGCGGTCGGCAGGCCGGGCCCCCGGACGGGGGAAAGCGCGCGGTCCCGCCCCCTCCCGCTGCGGCCGCCGACCGGCGGGAGGCACGGCTGCGGGCACTGCTGGACGAATAGCCGGGCCTCGGCACGCGCACCGCCGCTCAGGAGTAGAAGCCCCGGCCGAACTCCTCGAGCCCGAAGCTGAAGTCGTCCGGGCGCTCCCGGCGCAGTTCCTCGTGCCGGACGGCGACCACGTCGATGGCCTCGTGAATCGAGCAGCCCAGGGTTTCCCGGATCGTCCGCACCGCGAACATGATCCGGTGATCGAGGATGTCGCGGTCCACGCTCGCCGGCAGTGCGGTCACGGTCCCTCCGAAAGTCGCTGTCCCCGCAGCAGGGCAGAGCGGCCGCGCCGAGCGGTGTCGGTGGCCGCCGCTAGCATCGGCGGCAGCCTTCGGGGAGGGAGCCATGGGGTACACCGGCGATTTCGTACTGGCGCGGAGTGACGCGCCGTTGGAGCGGACGCGCGGGTTCGAGGAGTCCGCCGACGACCTGAACGTGTGCGTGCCGCGTCCCGGGGGCTGGCAGACGCTGCAATTCGACCGTTCGCTTCCGGACAGCGACGACGACCGATGGCTGGAGAGGCTGGTGGCCGCGACCGGTTCGCCCGTCCTGATCGCGAGCGTCTTCGACAGCGACGTCTGCCTCGTACGCGGCCTCACGCCCTCCGGAGCGGTCTGGTCCGCCTTCCTCGACCCGGAGATGGCCGCCGACTACGAGATCGCCGGGTCGCCGCCGGCCGTGGACGACGCGCCTCCGGGGGAGAGCGAGAAGGAGCGGAACGTCCGCTGGATGCTCGCGGAGGTGCCGGGGACCGCGGAGGAGATCGCCGGCTGGGCCGCCGAGGCCGGGTTCACCGCGGACCGTGACACGCTGCGCGAGGTGCTCGCCAAACGGGCGGACCCGTTCGTGGAGGACCTGTTCTTCGAACTGATCGACGCTTGCGGACTGCCGCCCGTCCGACCGGAAGGAGAAGACCCCGTGGACACCGACCCTCTCGCGCACCCCGGTCACCGCCTCGATGACAACAGCCCCCGTGGCGCCGAGCTGGAGAAGGCGGTGCTGAACCTCCCGCGTGACGGGCACCTGGTCATGGAGTGCGCCGCGGACCAGCAGTGCTACGCCCAGGTGTGGCGCCGCCCCGACGGCACGTACCAGCTCGAGTACCGCGACCGCGCCCCCGCCGAGCACTACCGGACGCGAACGGCGTCCGCGGAGAAGGTCGTCGCGGCCCTTCAGGGCTGGACGGCGGGCGGTGTCGCCTGGCGGGACGCCTTCCAGTGGGAGTCCATCGGTGCCTGGTTCGCCGATTCCTAGGGGTCCAGGGTCGAGCCCCATGACCGACCCCTCCTCCCATCCCGTCTCGACGGCCGGCGCGTACGACGCCGTCGCCGTCCTCTACGCGGAACTGTTCCGCGACTCGCTCGGCTCGCTCCCGCTGGACCGCGCGATGATCGCGGCCTTCGCCGACTCCGTGCGGGCGGCCGGCGGGAGGAGCGTCGCCGACCTCGGCTGCGGTCCGGGGTACCTCACCGCGCACCTGCGGGACCTGGGGCTGGAGGCCTTCGGCGTCGACCTGTCGCCGGTGATGATCGGCCTCGCCCGCGAGGCGCATCCGGAACTGCGCTTCGACGTCGGCTCGATGGACGCCCTGGACGACGTCGCCGACGGCGAGCTGGACGGCATCGTGTCCTGGTACTCCGTCATCCACACACCGCCCGCCGAACTGCCCCCGTACTTCGACGAGTTCCGCCGGACCCTGGCCCCGGGCGGCCATCTCCTGCTGGGCTTCTTCGAATCCGGCGGCGGCCCCCTCGAGGCGTTCGACCACAAGGTGACGACGGCCTACCGGTGGCCGATCGACGACCTCGCCGCCCTGGCGGCGGCCGCCGGCTTCACCGAAACCGGCCGCATGCTCCGGGAGCCCGGACCGGACGAACGCTTCCGCAGGGGCCACCTGCTGATGACCAGGGCCCGGCCGACCGAACCCGGCGTCAGCGCAGCCGCGAGGACGACAGGATCGATGCCAGGTGGGCCACCACCATCAGCCACGTGATCACCGCCAGCGCGGCGAGCGTCCAAGCGGTGGGGGCGGGACTGCCGGTCAGGGCGTCCGCGACGGCCGCGGCGAGGAGGACGAGGGAGGCCTCGATGCCGTTGGTGAGGCGGTGGATCTTGAGGGCGGAGGCGAGCCGGCGGACGGTGGCGACGCCCTCGGAACGGGGCCTGGCAGCCTCGTCGTCGGCGACGGACAGGCCCCGGCGGGCGCGGGCGACGTCGACGAGGTCGGTGGACGCCTTCAGCAGCACGACGCCCAGGGCCGTCGCGAGGCCGACCGAGGCCCAGTACGCGGACCCGTCGTGGGCCACCCGGAAACCGGCCCCGGTCAGCAGTGCCGCGTCGGCCAGGTAGGCGCCGAGACGGTCGACGTAGATGCCGGTCGCGCTGTTCTGCCCCTTCCAGCGGGCGACCTCGCCGTCCACGCAGTCGAAGAGCAGGAAGAGCTGGAAGAGCACGGCGGCCAGCACGGCCCCGGTGAGCCCGGGGATGAGAAGGGCGGCGCCCGCGCCGACACCGCACACGACCATCGTCCAGGTCAGCGTGTCGGGGGAGATCCGGGTCCGCACCAGTTGCCGGGTCATGCGGAGCGAAACGCGCCGCATGTAGAGGCGGCCCGCCCAATGCTCGCCGTTGCGGCTCCGCAGCTTCGCCTGCGGCTGGCAGACCTCGCGCAGCTCCGCCAGTGCCGGGGCAGCAACCATGACGATCTCCTCCCAACTGATCACCGCGCACCGAGGTGATCGGCACAGGCTAGGGGACGCCTCCGCGACGCCCGTCGGGGGCCCCGCGATGGCGAACCGGCACATGGCCGTACGCCGATGAGTTTCCGCCGCCGGGACCGTCCTTAGGACGTACGCGCCCATGCGTCAGGAGGAGGCAGCGATGACCACCGACGGATTCACCACGTGCCTGTGGTTCGACGGGAAGGCCGAGGAGGCGGCGAACCACTACGTCTCGATCTTCAAGAACTCCGCGATCGGCACGATCGGCCGGTACAACGAGGCCGGGCCCGGCCCCGCGGGGTCCGTGCTGGCCGTTGAGTTCACGGCCAACGGGCAGAAGTTCGTGGCGCTGAACGGCGGTCCGCACTTCACCTTCAACGAGGCGGTCTCGTTCCAGATCCGCTGCTCCGACCAGGCCGAGGTCGACTACTACTGGGAGAAGCTCACCGACGGCGGTGAGGAGGGCCCCTGCGGGTGGCTGAAGGACCGGTACGGGGTGTCCTGGCAGGTGTTCCCCGAGGTGCTGCTGGAGATGGTCGGGGACGCCGACCCGGAGAAGGCCAGGCGGGCCACGGAGGCGATGCTGTCCATGAAGAAGATGGACCTCGCCGCGCTGCGGCGCGCGTACGACGGCGGGTGACCCGGGGGGAACACGGCGTCGGGGGCCCGTCCGGAGCGACCGGACGGGCCCCCGAGCGTGAGGAACGCGGGTGGCGTGGACTCGGTGGAGTCAGCAGCTGCCGCCGCAGCGGCAGGGCGCTCCGGACTGGCAGCCGCATCCGCAGCCCGAACCGCAGCCGCACGCTCCGAGCAGCGGCAGCTCACGGATGCCGGGGGACTGCGGGGTCCCCTCGGGGGACGGCTGGTCGCGGGCGGTGGGCGACGTGGGGGACTCGGGCATGGTTACCCTCCTATGCCGTTGGTGACGGCTGCCTGCATGCCTGCATGCCTGCCACCAGTGAACGACATCCCCCACCGGCGCATCAACGGCGCGCGGAAGCGTTCCGCCCCGGGGGCGCACCCGCCCCGCGCGCCGGGTCGTGCCGCGCCGTACGGCTGTTGCGGCTGCTAGTCCGCCGGCATCGGGGTGGGAGGCGGGGACAGCTCGTCCGCGTGCTCGCCCGTTACGAGGTAGACGACGCGCTTGGCGACCGAGACCGCGTGGTCGGCGAAGCGCTCGTAGTAACGGCCGACGAGGGTGACGTCCACGGCCGTCTCGATGCCGTGCTTCCAGCGGTCGTCGAGCAGGTGCTGGAAGAGCGTGCGGTGCAGCTCGTCCATGCGGTCGTCGTCCGCCTCCAGCTGCAGGGCGTCGTCGACGTCCTTGCTGATGATCACCTCGGCGGCCTTGGCCATCAGCCGCTGCGCCAGCTGGCCCATCTCCAGGATCGTGGCGTGCAGGTCGCTCGGGACGGCGGTGTTGGGGAACCGCAGCCGTGCGAGCTTCGCCACATGGCGGGCGAGGTCGCCGGAGCGCTCCAGGTCCGCGCTCATGCGCAGGCTGGTGACGACGATCCGCAGGTCGGTCGCGACGGGCTGCTGGCGGGCGAGCAGAGTGATGGCCCGGTTCTCCAGCTCGCGCTGCAGGTCGTCCACCTTCTCGTCGGCGGCGATCACGCTCTCCGCGAGCTTGAGGTCCGCGTCGAGCAGCGCCGTGGTGGCCCGCCCGATCGCGGAGCCGACCAGCCGGGCCATGTCGACCAGGCCGTCACCGATCGAGTCGAGTTCCTCGTGATATGCGTCGCGCATCGCGATCCTTCCGTTGCCGCTTCAGCCGTTCGAAAAGAGGATTGTCCTCCCACGCTGACACGCTCCCCAACCTCGCGCGCACACGCGTACCGCTCGAGCATCGGGAATGAACCGGTGCTGACACCACGGTGAACTCTTGGCAACGCGCGTTCGAGAAGACGCTCCGACCGCTGTGGGTCACTCATTCCGTCCCCCTAACCTGGGGGTATGGACGTGAACGCGGCAGTCGCCGCAGCCAGTGCGATCGCCGGTCTCTGCACCGGTGTGATCGCTGTGCTCGCGTTCCGCTGGAGCGAGCGGGAACAGGCCCGCCCGACGCGCACATCCCTGCGGCCCGACGCCGCAGCCGTTCTACCGCCGGGCGTGGACACGGTGCTTTCCGTGCTGCGCTCGTCGGCCGTCGTCCTCGACGAGGGCGACACGGTGGTCAAGGCAAGCTCGGCGGCGTACGCCCTCGGGCTGGTTCGTGGCGGAAGGCTCGCCGTCGACCAGATGCTGCAGATGGCCCGGGAGACCCGGCGGGACGGCGAGATACGGCAGGTGGAACTGGACCTGCCGCGCCGGGGCGCCGGCCGCGGCGAGGGCCTCGCGGTCTCCGCCCGGGTGGCACCACTGGGCTCGCGCCTGGTGCTGCTCCTGGTCGAGGACCTGACCGACGCCCGGCGCATCGAGGCGGTGCGGCGCGACTTCGTCGCCAACGTGAGCCATGAGCTCAAGACCCCGGTCGGCGCGCTGTCGCTGCTCTCCGAAGCGGTGATGGACGCCAGCGACGACCCCGAGGCCGTCGAGCGCTTCGCGGGCCGGATGCAGATCGAGGCCGCCCGGCTGACCAGCCTGGTCCAGGAGATCATCGACCTCTCCCGGGTCCAGGACGACAACCCCCTCGACGACGCCGAGCCGGTCGCCGTCGACGACCTCGTCGCCGAGGCGGTCGACCGCTGCCGCCACCCGGCGAACGCCAAGCAGATCACCATGGCCACCGGCGGCGCCCCCGAGCTGTACATCTGGGGCAACCGTGGCCAGCTCGCGGCCGCGCTCGGCAACCTCGTCGAGAACGCGGTCAACTACAGCCCGGTCCGCACCCGCGTGGGCATCGCGGGCCGCAGGGTCGCCGCACCCAGTGGCGACCTGATCGAGATCTCCGTGACCGACCAGGGGATCGGCATCTCCGAGAAGGACCGGGACCGCGTCTTCGAGCGGTTCTACCGGGTCGACCCGGCGCGCTCGCGCGCCACGGGCGGCACCGGCCTCGGTCTGTCCATCGTCAAGCACGTGGCCGCCTCCCACGGCGGGGAGGTCACGGTGTGGAGCGCCGAAGGCCAGGGCTCCACCTTCACCCTGCGGCTGCCCGAAGCCGCGGCGTCCCGGGACGGCCGGGACCGCTCCACCGCCGTGGCGGTGGAGGACGGCGGGCCCGGCTCCGGGTCCTCTTCCGCCCTCTACGAGACGTTCCCCGATCACATCCCCGCCCCGGAGGTCCTCCCGTGACCCGAGTACTCGTCGTCGAGGACGAAGAGTCCTTCAGTGATGCCCTGTCGTACATGCTCCGCAAGGAAGGCTTCGAGGTCGCCATCGCGGCGACCGGGCCCGACGGGCTGGACGAGTTCGAGCGCAACGGCGCCGACCTGGTCCTGCTCGACCTGATGCTGCCGGGTCTGCCCGGCACGGAGGTCTGCCGCCAGCTGCGGCTGAAGTCCAACGTCCCGGTGATCATGGTCACCGCGAAGGACAGCGAGATCGACAAGGTTGTCGGTCTCGAAATAGGAGCGGACGACTACGTCACCAAGCCCTTCTCCTCCCGCGAGCTGGTCGCCCGCATCCGGGCGGTGCTGCGCCGTCGCGGCGAGCCCGAGGAGATCTCGCCGTCGGCGCTGGAGGCCGGCCCGGTCCGCATGGACGTCGACCGGCACGTCGTGACGGTGGGCGGCGGCAAGGTCGACCTGCCGCTCAAGGAGTTCGACCTCCTGGAGATGCTGCTGCGCAACGCGGGCCGCGTCCTCACCCGCATGCAGCTCATCGACCGGGTCTGGGGCGCCGACTACGTCGGCGACACCAAGACCCTCGACGTCCACGTCAAGCGCCTCCGCGCCAAGATCGAGCCCGACCCGGGCGCGCCGCGCTACCTGGTGACGGTCCGCGGCCTGGGCTACAAGTTCGAGCCGTAAACCGGTGACCGGACAGGAAGGGGCCCCGGGGGCGATGTGCTCCCGGGGCCCCTTCGCGTGCCGGGGTGTGCTCAGCCGGCTCAGCCGGCGGGCGACTCGGTGATCGTCTCGGTCTCGGTCGGCGAGGCCGTGGCGCCCTCGGCGGGCGACTCGCCCGGGCTCGCGGTCTTCGTGGGCGAGGGCTTCTCGCTCGGCCCGAAGGAGGCGTAGTAGCCGGCGGCGGGCAGCGCGAGGCTCTGCAGGGAGACCTCGCCGGTCTTGCTGAAGTCGAAGACGACGTCCTTGAAGTCGCCGTCGGTCTTGCTCGCGGAGCCGCCCTTGAACAGGGCGGACGGGTTGCCGTCACCGCCGAGCAGCACGGAGCTGTGGCCGGGCAGGGTGATCGGGCCGGACAGGTCGGCGTCCAGGGAGCCGACCTTCACGGAGTCCAGGGTCTGCGACTCGTCGCCGTTGTTGAAGATCTTGGCCGTCACCGACGAGGAACCGTCGGAGGTGGCCTGGGTGAGCACGACGACGTTCTGGACCTCGATGTCGCCGACGCTGGTCGCGGCGTTGTCCGGCCTGACGCGCAGCGTCTCCGCGCTGTTCCCGGCAGCGCAGGCGGCGAGCGGGACGAGCGAGAGTGCAAGGGCGGCGGCGAGAGCGCCGCGTCGAAGGCTGCTGCTCACGGCGGCGGCATCTCCTTGGGCGGGGTACGGGAGGTACGGAGGTACGGACGTACGGGACTTACGGGTTACCTGGTGCTGGATTAGGTTACCGAGCCTGTCTCGTGCGCCCGCACCGGGCCACCCCCCGGCGGGCCGGGGCTTCACCCACCCGGGTGTCCGGGAGGCGTTCCAGGGGGCCGCCGGAGGCCTTCCACGGGGCTCCGGGCGGAACGGCGCGGGCGCGGCGGAATCCATTACGGGATTCCGCCGAACGATTCCCGCCACACCGGCAAGATCCATTTACCGTTCATCCGCCGGACGGAAATCCGGCGTGGTGCGAAAATGGATCACATCAAGCCCGTGGCGGCCGAACGGAGTAGCGAGAGACCCCCCGCAAGAGAGCGACAAATCGGGATGTTCCTCCCCTTGTCCTGGCCCTCCGAAGGGTGTAACGGCGGCGTTTCAGGGCCCCTCGACACCCACTCCGACCTGCGAATACCGCCCTCCGCTCCCCTCCCGCAGCACGTTCCGGGCGCACTTGTCAAGCCCCGAGATATGCCCTGACCTGCGAAAACGCCATTCAGAACCAGCCGTTCCCGTGTTACCCTGGATAGCCACGGAAGGGGTACCTGTCACATGACGTTCAAGGTTGGCGACACCGTGGTCTATCCCCATCACGGGGCCGCGCTGATCGAGGCCATCGAAACTCGCCAGATCAAAGGCGTGGACAAGACCTACTTGGTGCTCAAGGTCGCCCAGGGCGACTTGACGGTACGCGTGCCCGCGGACAATGCGGAGTTCGTCGGCGTGCGCGACGTGGTCGGTCAGGAAGGGCTGGACCGGGTCTTCGAGGTGCTGCGCGCACCGTACACCGAGGAGCCCACCAACTGGTCCCGCCGGTACAAGGCGAATCTGGAGAAACTCGCCTCCGGCGATGTCATCAAGGTCGCGGAAGTCGTGCGTGACCTGTGGCGTCGCGAGCGGGAGCGCGGGCTGTCGGCCGGCGAGAAGCGCATGCTCGCCAAGGCCCGCCAGATCCTGGTCAGTGAGCTCGCGCTCGCGGAGAACACCAACGAGGACAAGGCCGAGACCCTCCTCGACGAGGTCCTCGCGTCCTGACGCGGATTTCCGCCGTGGTGCCCGGTGCGTTCCATACGCCGGGCACTGCGGCATGCCGGGGCGCCCTCACGGTGGCCTGGCACTTCGACGACGCCGAGGATCCCCCTCGTCTTCGTTCGCGCGTCGCTTCCCCCTGCATACTGGGTGCCGGGCCCGGGCAGCTGGCCCTGTCGGTGTCACGGAAGGGTCCGACAGGGGCTTCGCGCCCGGCACGTTGAGGCGATACCCATTTCGGCCAAGGACACAAACCTGACTACCGCGGCAGTCATTCCCGCCGCCGGACGTGGAGTCCGGCTCGGCCCCGGTGCGCCCAAGGCGCTGCGCACCCTGGGCGGCGTCCCCATCCTCGTGCACGCCGTGCGTGCCATGACCCGCGCCCGCGCGGTGTCACTGGTCGTCGTCGTGGCGCCCCCGGACGGGGTCGCCGAGGTCAGGGCGCTGCTCGACAGCAACGGCCTGCCCGAGGCCAAGGACATAAGGGTCGTCGCCGGCGGCGAGAGCCGGCAGGACTCGGTACGGCTGGGCCTGGCCGCGCTGCCGGACGAGGTCGAGGTGGTGCTCGTCCACGACGCCGCCCGCCCGCTGGTGCCGGTCGACATGGTCGACGCCGTCGCCGCCGCCGTGCGGGACGGTGCCTCGGCCGTCGTCCCGGGGCTGCCCCTCGCCGACACGGTCAAGGAGATCGACCCGGCGACCGACGCCGTCGTCGGCACCCCGGACCGCTCGCTGCTGCGCGCCGTCCAGACCCCCCAGGGCTTCGACCGGGCGACGCTGCTCAAGGCGCACACCACGGTCACCGGGCCGGTCACGGACGACGCGAGCATGGTCGAGCGGCTCGGAGTCCCGGTGCTGGTCGTGCCGGGGCACGAGGAGGCCTTCAAGGTCACCCGCCCGCTGGACCTGGTCCTGGCCGAGGCCGTCCTCGCCCGCAGGAGGGCCACCGATGACTACTGAGCCGACGGGCGCCGCCCCGGCCCCCCACGTCCCCGTGCTGCCCCAGGTGGGCATCGGCACCGACATCCACGCCTTCGAGGCGGGCCGCGAACTGTGGGTCGCCGGTCTGCTGTGGGAGGGCGAGGGGGACGGCCTGGCCGGGCACTCCGACGCCGACGTCGTCGCGCACGCCGCCTGCAACGCGCTGTTCTCCGCCGCCGGCATGGGCGACCTCGGCGCGCACTTCGGCACCGGGCGCCCGGAGTGGTCGGGCGCGCCCGGTGTGACCTTGCTCACGGAGGCCGCCCGGATCGTCCGCGAGGCGGGCTACGACATCGGCAACGTGGCCGTCCAGGTCATCGGTCCGCGCCCCAAGATCGGCAAGCGCCGCGACGAGGCCCAGAAGATCCTGTCCGCCGCGGTGGGCGCCCCCGTGGCGGTCTCCGGCGCGACGACCGACGGTCTGGGCTTCACCGGGCGCGGCGAGGGACTGGCGGCCGTGGCGACCGCGCTGGTGGTCCGCCGCGCGAAGTGACCGGCGGTGCCGAGAAGTTGACCCGGCGCCCGCAGGGCCGTGCCGTCCGCCGTACGGGTGAAGCGCCCGCCCTCCGGACGTCACAACCCCATGAAGCTCCCGTGGAGCGGACGGCGCACGCACCCGGGACCACTACCCTTGATGCGTGACTATTCGCCTGTACGACACCGACGCGCGCCAGGTCCGTGACTTCACCCCGCTCCGGCCGGGCTGCGTCTCGATCTACCTGTGCGGCGCGACCGTGCAGGCAGCCCCGCACATCGGGCACATCCGGTCCGGACTGAACTTCGACATCATGCGCCGCTGGTTCGCCTACCGGGGCTACGACGTCACGTTCGTCCGCAACGTCACCGACATCGACGACAAGATCATCGCCAAGTCCGGCGAGCAGGGCCGCCCCTGGTGGGCGATCGGCTACGGGAACGAGCGGGCCTTCAACGACGGTTACGACGCGCTCGGCTGCCTGCCGCCCACGTACGAGCCGCGTGCCACCGGCCACGTGCCCGAGATGATCGAGATGATGCGCGGTCTCATCGAGCGCGGCCACGCCTACGAGTCCGAGGGCAACGTCTACTTCGACGTCCGCTCCTTCCCGGACTACCTGGAGCTGTCCAACCAGGAGCTCGACAACCTGCGCCAGCCGGAGAGCGAGGGCGAGACCGGCAAGCGGGACGCCCGCGACTTCGCGATGTGGAAGGCCGTCAAGCCCGGCGAGCCGTCCTGGGGGACCCCGTGGGGCCGTGGCCGTCCCGGCTGGCACCTGGAGTGCTCCGCGATGGCCCACAAGTACCTGGGCACCGCCTTCGACATCCACGGCGGCGGCATCGACCTGATCTTCCCGCACCACGAGAACGAGATCGCCCAGGCCAAGGCCTTCGGCGACGACTTCGCGCAGTACTGGGTGCACAACGCCTGGGTCACGATGAGCGGCGAGAAGATGAGCAAGTCGCTCGGCAACTCGGTGCTCGTGAGCGAGATGACCAAGCGCTGGCGGCCCATCGTGCTGCGCTACTACCTCGGTACCCCGCACTACCGCTCGATGATCGAGTACAGCGAGGAGTCGCTGCGCGAGGCCGAGTCGGCGTTCGCGCGGATCGAGGGCTTCGTGCAGCGGGTCGTCGAGATGGCGGGCCCGGTCGAGCCGGCCGCCGAGGTGCCGCCGGCCTTCGCCGAGGCGATGGACGACGACATGGGCGTCCCGCAGGCGCTGGCGATCGTCCACACCACCGTCCGGCAGGGCAACTCGGCGCTCACCGCGGACGACAAGGAGAGCGCCGTCGCCCGCCTCGCCGAGGTGCGCGCGATGCTCGGCGTCCTGGGCCTGGACCCGCTGGACGCGCACTGGTCCGGCGACGGTCGCGGGGAGGACCTGCACGGGGTCGTGGACTCCCTCGTCCGGCTGGTGCTGGAGCAGCGGGAGTCGGCCCGCGGGCGCAAGGACTACGCGACCGCCGACGCCATCCGCGACCGGCTCCAGCAGTCCGGGCTGGAGATCGAGGACACCCCCTCCGGGCCGCGCTGGACGCTCGGCTCCCGGTAGCCGGGCGTCCGCGTCATCATTGACACGTACGTACGTTCACGCAGTAGCAGCAGGAAACAGGTGACCCATGGCCGGCAACAGCCAGCGCAGGAACCGCCGCACGTCCAACAAGAAGGGCGCCACGGTCGGTAGCGGCGGGCAGCGGCGCAGGGGCCTGGAGGGCAAGGGCCCCACCCCGCCCGCGGAGGCGCGCAAGGGGCACGCCAAGCAGCGTGCCGCGAACGCCAAGGTGAAGCGTGCCGCGTCCACGCAGTCGCGCCGCCCGTCCGGCCGGGGCTCCAAGTCCACCTCGGAGCTGGTGGCCGGGCGCAACCCGGTGGTGGAGGCGCTGCGCGCCGACATCCCGGCCTCGGCGGTCTACGTGCAGCAGTTCATCGACAACGACGAGCGCGTGCGCGAGGCGATCAAGCTCGCCACCGACCGGGGCATCCCGCTGATGGAGGCCCCGCGGCCGGAGCTCGACCGCATCACCAACGGGCTCAACCACCAGGGCCTGGTGCTGCAGATCCCGCCGTACGAGTACGCCCACCCCGAGGACCTCGCCGCCGAGGCCTTCGACGCGGGCGAGGACCCGCTGATCGTCGCGCTGGACGGGGTCACCGACCCGCGCAACCTCGGCGCCGTCGTCCGTTCCGTCGCCGCCTTCGGCGGCCACGGGGTCGTCGTGCCCGAGCGCCGCGCCGCCGGGATGACCGCGGGCGCCTGGAAGACCTCGGCCGGCACCGCCGCGCGCGTCTCGGTCGCCCGCGCCACCAACCTCACCCGCACGCTCGAGGCCTACCAGAAGGCGGGCCTCACGGTCGTCGGCCTGACCGCCGACGGCGAGACCGAGCTGCAGGACCTCGAGGCGCTGGCCGGGCCGGTCGTCGTCGTCGCGGGTTCGGAGGGCAAGGGCCTGTCGCGGCTCGTCGGGGAGACCTGCGACCTGCGGGTGCGCATCCCGATGCCGGGCGGCGCCGAGTCGCTGAACGCGGGCGTCGCCGCGGGCATCGTGCTCTACGAGGCGGCGCGCCGCCGGGCCTGAACCCCGGGCGGGCCCCGTGCGCGCCCCGGCGACAACCCCTGATTGACGGGCCTCGGACACAACGGGGCCCGTCACACAGTGTCCTTATCGGGTGTCACTCGGTTAGATGAGTGTGGACACCAGAACACCCCGCACTCCTCCGGGGGGACGGTCGTCGGCGGTCACCGACGAGCCTGTGCTCAACATGCATAAGGTCTCCTCCGACCCGGCCCAGGTCATCGTCAATCACGCGAGCTTCCGCGTGCAGTTCGGCGCGGCGTCGGGCCGTGCCCTGACGAGGACCCAGCGCGTCCCCGTCATTCCGACCTCCGTCCGCCCCTCCGCGGCCGCACAGCGGCGCGGTGCGCCCCTGGTGTGGTCCGGGCGCAGCGAACCCGGCGACGCCGCTGCCGGCCACCTGCTCGCCGCGGTGCGCCACGGTCAGGTGGACGGCCTCGACCTCGGCACCGCGACGCAGGTGCTGCCGCGGATCGAGGAGCCGCCGCAGCCCGTCGTCGGCCCGCCGCGCCGGCCGCCGGCGCCCGGCGAGATGCTCGGCGGCATCCGCCCCGCGCGCGGCGCCTACGACGACTACCCCGACCACGAGGACACCAGCGAGTTCGCGTACGCCGCGCCGCCCGCCGGCCCCGTCGACGAGGACCCCGACTTCGATCCGTACGGGGATCCCGACGAGGAGTACGGCCGCGCCCGCAACCGCGATCGCGCCGAGCCCATCCGGCACGCCTACTACCCCGGCCGCCGGATGAACCTCGGCATCGTGCTGCTGCCGCTGCGCATCTTCCTGGGCTTCATCTCCATCTACGCCGGCATGGGCAAGCTCTGCGACCCCGTGTACTTCGACGGCGGCAAGCGCGGCTCGATGGTGACCTGGCTCGCCTCGCTCCACCCGTGGGGGCTGGCCGAGCCGCTGCGCGACCTCGCCCTCGCGCACCCCATCGGCGCCGGACTCACGGTGGCCTTCCTGCAGGTGATCGCCGGTGTGCTCACGGTCTTCGGGCTCTGGCAGCGGTTCGCGGCGTCGATCGGCGCCCTGCTGTCGGCGGCACTGCTGGTGACGGTGAGCTGGCGGACCGTCCCGGCGTACGACACGCCCGACATCATCCTGCTCGCCGCCTGGAGCCCGCTGGTCATCGCGGGGGCGCCGGTCTACTCCGCCGACGGCCGACTGGCGAGCGAGGCCTGGCGCAAGCTGGGCCCGCGCGCCCCGCTGGGGGAGTTGCGCAGCCGCGTGCTGCGGCGCGGCGCGGTGCTGGCCACGGTGCTGGTCGGGATCTCGCTCGTGGTCGGTGCCACCCTCGGGACCGCCGTGCGGTCCACCGGCCCGCGCTCGCAGCTCCCCGCCCCGACCGACGTCCCGACCAACAACCTCGAGGGCTCCCCGCTGCCCGAGGTGCCCGGTGAGAAGTCGTCCCGGCCCTCCACGGCCCCCTCGGCGGGCCGTTCCGGTGGTCCCTCGTCCTCCCCGTCCTCCTCGCCGTCGGCGCGGGGGGCGGCGTCCTCAGCGCCGAACGCCACGCAGTCGCGTCCCGGGTCGTCCTCGGCGAACACCGGCAGTGGCGGCGGCACCGGCGACGGGCCCGCGCGGACCGTGCCGTCCGTCCCGTCCCGTCCCACGATGCCCAGCAACCCGCCCACGCAGGGCGGCGGCAACGGCACCGGCGGCACCGGCGGCGGTTCCTCCGACAGCGGCGGCGCGCTCGGCGGGCTGCTGGGCAGCGGCGAGACCTCCGGCTGGCTGCTCGGGGCCCCAACGCGGCACGGCTCGGGCAAGTTCGCGTAACGCCCGTACGGCACACGGGAAGAGGCGGCCGGAGGTTCCACCCTCCGGCCGCCTCTTCGTCGTTCCCTGCGGCGCCTGTGGCGCTGCCTGTGGGGCGGCCTTGCCCGAGCCGTGCCGCGGTCGGTGCCGCGGTCGGTGCGCTCAGGGCTGCGAGGCGAGTTCCTTCGCGGCCTCGGCCAGGTCCTTGGCGGTGTCGATGGCCCGCCAGTACGCCCCCTGGGGCAGCGGGAAGCCCGCGAGCCGCCGTTCCCGGGCGAGTTGGGGGAAGGTGGTGCGCTCGTGGTCACCGCGCTCCGGGAGCAGCCCGGTGAACTCGGGGGAGAAGACGTAGACGCCCGCGTTGATGAGGAACGGTGAGGGCGGGGACTCGATGAAGTCCAGGACGTGGCCGAACTCGTCGGTCTCCACGGCGCCCCACGGGATGCGCGGACGGGCCAGCGCCAGCGTGGCGACCGCGGCCCGCTCGACGTGGAAGGCGGCCATCTCCCGCAGCGAGAAGCGCGTCCAGATGTCGCCGTTGGTGGCGTACCAGGGCTCCTGGGGCCGGGGCAGGGAGGCCGCGGCGTGCTTCAGGCCGCCACCGCGGCCGAGCGGTTCGCGCTCGACGACCGTGGTCACCCGCAGCGGCAGGTCGGCCGCCGCGTCGGCGAGCCACTCCTGGAGGACCTCAGCGAGATGGCCGCACGAGATCACGGCGTCGGTGACGCCCTCGGCGGCCAGCCAGGCAAGTTGATGGCCGATGATCGGGATCCCGGTTCCGGGGATCTCGATCATCGGCTTGGGGCGGGTGTCGGTATAGGGCCTCAAGCGGGAGCCCTGTCCTCCGGCGAGGAGGACGGCCTGGGTCACCGCCGGGGAGGTCGCGGGCGTGCCGGTCATGGGCGCACCCTACGCGACCCGCGCGTCGGGTCATCCGAGCGAGGCCACGCCCGTCGCGAAGGCGGTGTCGCAGACCGGACGCGACCAGGCCCGGGCGCGGTGCACCGAGCCGTACTTGGCGACCGCGGCGCGGCCCAGGGACCGGGCGATCGAACCGCAGTACTGCGCCAGCGAAGGCCGCTCGTTCATCTCGCGCTGCAGGTGCGTCAGGGCGATGCCGGGGTTCTTCTCCTGCAGCTCGCCCAGCAGCTTGCGGCGGAGCACCTCCTGCGGGGCCGACCGCTGGGACGCCGCCTCCTTCTGGTGCGAGGCGGTGAGGACTTGGGCGTCGGACGCCGAAGTCGCCCACGGGACGCGGGTGACGGCGAGGGTGCCGGAGAGCACGAGGACGACCGGGAGGACGAGGGCGAGTGACTTGCCGATGCGGCGGGCTACCTGGTTCACGGCAGTGATGGTAGCGAGGAGTGATGATTTGGCGACATTTAGCCACTCTGATGAGTGATGAATGCCCCTTGATCGACTACGGGCGCATTGACGAACATGGTCGAAACGCCATTGTATGAGCGGAAATGTGGGGTGATTCGACCCCTGGAACGGCCGCGGCCCGGCCCCCCTTGCGCGGGGGCCGGGCCGGGTGTGTCCGCGGGCGGTCGGGGGACCGGATGCCCGGTCACCCGATCACTCGGTCGTTCAGTCGCTCAGTCGCTCACCGGTGGAGGTGGAGAAGACGTGGCTCTCGCCGGCGCGCGGCACGACGCGCAGCACGGAGCCCTTCTCCGGCACCTGGCGGCCGCCGACGCGGATGACCAGGTCCTTGTGCTCGCCGCCGACCTCGGCCGAGCCGTAGACGAAACCGTCCGCGCCCAGCTCCTCGACGACGTTCACCGTCACGGCCAGACCGGCCGGCTCGTCCTTCGACAGGCCCGAACCGTCGCCGTCGACGATGTCGAAGTGCTCCGGGCGGACGCCGACGGTGACCGTGCGGTCGCCCTTGTCCGCCGCGGCCTGCACCGCGTCGCGCTCGACCGGCACCACGGAGTTGCCGAACTTCACGCCGCCGTCGGTGATCGGCACCTCGACCAGGTTCATCGCCGGGGAGCCGATGAAGCCCGCGACGAAGAGGTTGGCCGGCCGGTCGTACATGTGGCGCGGGGTGTCGACCTGCTGCAGCAGACCGTCCTTGAGGACCGCCACGCGGTCGCCCATGGTCATGGCCTCGGTCTGGTCGTGGGTGACGTAGACCGTGGTGGTGCCGAGGCGGCGCTGCAGCGAGGCGATCTGCGTACGGGTCTGGACACGGAGCTTGGCGTCCAGGTTGGACAGCGGCTCGTCCATGAGGAAGACCTGCGGCTCACGGACGATCGCGCGGCCCATCGCCACACGCTGGCGCTGACCACCGGAGAGCGCCTTGGGCTTGCGGCCCAGGTACTCGGTGAGGTCCAGGATCTTGGCGGCTTCCTCGACACGCTTGCGGATGTCGGCCTTGTTGACGCCCGCGATCTTCAGGGCGAAGCCCATGTTGTCCGCGACGGTCATGTGCGGGTAGAGCGCGTAGTTCTGGAACACCATGGCGATGTCCCGGTCCTTGGGCGGCAGGTGGGTGACGTCCCGGTCACCGATCCGGATGGCGCCGGCGTTGACGTCCTCCAGGCCGGCCAGCATGCGGAGCGAGGTCGACTTCCCGCAGCCCGAGGGGCCGACGAGGACGAGGAACTCGCCGTCCGCGATGTCGATCTGCAGCGCGTCGACGGCGGGGCGCTCGGTCCCGGGGTAGATCCGGGTCGCCTTGTCAAAAGTGACAGTAGCCATGGTGCAGTGGTCCCTTCACCGGCAGGAACGTGCCGGACGATCCGAGTAAAGGAAAAAGGTCTAGTCCACAGGATGTGGACCTTCCGTGACGCTACCTGGCCCGCCCCGCTTTGTCAGTACCCTCCCGGCGGCCAATTCCCGGACCCTCCCCCCTCCCCGCCTGGGTACACTTCTCGTGGCCCCACCCGTCTCCCGGGCACCCCGGAGCGCGGACGGTGCCGTGCCGCCTTAGCTCAGCTGGTAGAGCACCGCTCTTGTAAAGCGAAGGTCGTCGGTTCGAACCCGACAGGCGGCTCCAGTTGGGAGTAGCGACGACGCCCCGGACCATGATCGGTCCGGGGCGTTTGACATCCACGGGTGACATCAACGGGGGCGGTCACTCACGGTCGAGGCGTCGCCTCAGCAGGCGGTCCATGTGACTGATGGCCTCACGCTGTGTGTCCGATGTCACGTGCGTGTAGACGTCCATCGTGATGCTGATCTGGCTGTGACCCTGGATCTCCATGACCACACGGGGAGCCACACCGGCCGCCGTCAGCAGCGTCGCGCAACCGTGCCGGGCATCGTGCAGAGGGATCCGCCGAAGGCCGGCCGAAGCGGCGAGCCGGAAGAACGACCGATTGATGTTCCTCGGCTCGACCGGGCGCCCCGTGCGGGTGGTGAAGACGTACGACGAGGGGGCCAGGTCAGTGCCCTTCCGCCGTGCCGCCTCGGTCTGCCGCAGCCGGTGCCAGCGCAGGGCCGCAACACTCACGGTCGGGGCGGCGCCCGAGCGGACGGTCCATGTGGCTGATGGGCTCACGCTGTGTGTCCGATGTCACGTGCGCGCGGACGTCCGGTGTGATGCCGGGACGCCGACGGATACGAGGCCCCGGCGGGGCGCTGGTTCATTCCGGGGGCGGGGCGGGAGAGGCCGGCCGCTAGCCCGACGGCCGATTGCGCCGGGTCCGGCGGCAGCGCGCATTCGTTGCCGCGTGCGACAAGGAACTTCAGCGGACCGTCCACGCGCGGATCGCGCCGCGCAGAGCGGCGCGGCGGCGCGCGGCCCGGCGCCCCGGGCCGACGCTCCTGCTCCTGCTCCCGCTCAAAGCCGCTTCGCCGAACTCACTCCGTAGGTTGACGGTGGCGTTCGTAGTAAGCGCGGAAGTCGAAAAAGCGGAGACCCTCAATCGCAGTCCCTGACTCGATCTCCCCCAATGTCCAGGCGTGCTCGGAGTAGTCATCGAACGCGACACCACCTTGCCGCAACAACAGGGTGGCAAGGTGGCGCACCTCAGCAGTTCCATCGATGCGTCCCGATATGTCAACGCACACTGCCCACGTTGGGCGATACCCAAGGGCTGCCTCAAGGAGGGCCACCTCGTCAGGCTCCCAGTCTCGGAACAAGCAGCCCGTTTTCTCGTCATCGATCACGAGGTAGACGCGTTCGGCGAACGTCCACGATCCGTCGCCCCCCACCAGATGCCGGTCAAGGCAGGCCACGGTGTCGGCGCGATCACCAACGGGGAACATGAACACGGTCCTCATGGACGCAGCGTAGGAGCAGCAACCACGCAACATCACCGAAGCGGCAGGACCGCGAGCGCAGGGTCCGGCGAGGTGGGGGAATCCGCAGGTCACGCCTACGGTCCCCAGGCCTCACTCCTGAAGCGGTGATTGCCCGCCCGGTCGCCGTACCCCAGTGCCGTCGACGCGCAGGCCCCGGATTCGCCGACGGCGTCCGGATCGCGGTGCGGGCCGCCCGCTGATTTTTTGCGTGCACACAGGCATAGCGGGCGCCCACCGCACACGTCATCAAGGACAGCAAGCCCGCCGAGGAAGATCCCAGAACGTCTAGAGAAGGTGACGATGGATGCCGAGGGCCAGGAAAACTTCAGGGAGTTCGTGGAGAGCAGGTCGTCCGCGCTGCTGAAGACCGCCGTCCTGCTCAGCGGTGGTGACCGGCATGCGGCCGAGGATCTGCTGCAGAACGCGCTGATCAAGGCCGCGGGACGGTGGCACCGCATCGAGGAGCCCGAGGCGTACGTACGGCAGATCCTCTACCGGCAGCAGGTGAGCCGGTGGCGGCTGAAGTGGCCGCGGCGCGAACTGAGCGTTCCCGAGCCGCGGGAGAGCCCGGTGCGCCACGGCGCCGACGACGGGCCCGGCGCGGCCGATCTGCGCATCGTCATGCGTGCCGCACTGGCCCGGCTCACCGCCCGTCAGCGCACCGTCCTGGTCCTGAGGTACTTCGAGGACCTGCCCGAGGCCGACGTCGCCCGTCTGCTGGGCTGCTCGGTCGGCACGGTGCGGTCCACCACGCATCGCTCCCTGACCCGGCTGCGGAGCCTGGCCCCCGAACTGGCCGCACTCGGCCCCGCGGACGCCGAGCAGCAGCCGTCCCGTGACTTCTCGCCTGTGGAGGTGCGTCCGTGAACGTCGATGAGCTGGTGCGCGCCTCGCTGCGCGAACAGGCCGCCGAACAGCCTGCGCTGGGACCGGGCTTCGCCGAGCGGGTGCTTGCGGTCCGACGGCGTCGTCGGACGCGGGCGCTGGCGTCCGTCGCGGCGGCCACCGCCGTCGTGGTCGCCGTCGCGGTGGCGGTCCCGTTCCTGGACGCCGGCAAGGACGACGCGCGCCTCGCGAACGTCTCCGCCCACCCGGACCAGACGCCGCCGCGCGACATGATCGCGGCAGGGGGCGTCGCGCTGGCTGCCTACTACACCTGGGAGACCGACGCCCGTGGTGTCGCCGTCCGCGCCTACCGGCTCCTCGATCCGAAGACCGGCACGTACGTGAAGACGACCACGTGGTCCCGGGTCGCCGTCGCTCCTGGTATGCGGACCGCCGCCGTCCTCGAAAGGAACCTGCCCGCCAAGCGGATCGGCCTGCTCGACCTGCGCACCGGCGAGGTCGAGCGCTGGATCCCGGTCGACCGCGGCGTCGCGGGCGTGGAGTTCTCGCCCGACGGCAGCAAGCTCGTCGTGACGACGTACAGCGAGAACCCCGACCTGAGGTACAAGAAGGCGAAGTACGACAACGACGGCGACGGCGAAAAGGACTGGACGCTGGAGCCCGACGCCCCCGGCCAGTCGAGCAGGACCGGCTTCTACATCCTGGACGTGGCCTCCGGGAAGGGATCCTGGAGCGAGGCCGCCGTCGACCAACTCGGCATCCGCCAGGACTTCGCCTTCAGCCGTGACGGCAAGCTGCTCCAATCCGGGCTCTTCCGGCCTCCCTACAGGCAGTACTACGACTTCGCGGGCAACCAGGTCGCCGCGCCCGCGAACGAGGCGTACGCGTCCTGGCGCAATGAGTCGGGGCTGTCCCCGGACGGCAAGTTCGTCGGGGGCGGTTACCTGCGGGGCACCCGCCCCATCGAGCAGTCCCGTTCCAAGCTCCTCGACCCCTACACCGGCAAGCAGGTCACCACGGTGCGCGGTGAGGAGTTGCTCACCTGGGTCGACAACAAGCACCTGATCGCCTGGGACTTCACGTCAGACCTGAAGTCGCACTCCCTCCGGCTCGTGCTCGTCACGATCGGCAGCGACAAGGTCGTACCGCTGAGCGGTTTCAGCAAGGGACTCGACGGTGCGGCCGGGCACTGGACGCCGATCTTCGCCGAACGCTGATCAGGCGGCCCGCCGGCCGCTCGTTTCCGCCATGCCGCCTCGGGCCTCCGCTGGGCCGCGCCCCGGGACGTCGCGTCGTGCTGCCAAGATGACGCGACGCGCACGCGTCGAATCAGGGGTGGGCATGGAGAACTGGGACTTCCGCGAGTGGCAAGCAGCCCTGGGCGCCCTCGACCCAAGGGCGGCCGCCTTGGTCGGCCTTGCGGCGGCCGAGCGCATAGCGGGGTGCCTGGGCGACGAGCGCTTCCGCCGCCACGGTGCCTCGGCGGCCGAAGCGGCGCGGGACCTGCTGCAGGAGTGCTGGTCCTGCGCCCAGGGCGGGGATGGATCTGCGGCGGCCCGGATACGGGACCTGGCCGACCGGTTGGCCGCCCACTGCGCGGACTACCAGACGCTCTCGATGACCGAGCTGTTCCACTCGTACGGGCCGTTCGCCGCCGACACGGACGGGGATCCCGACGATGAGGTCCCCGACCTGGACGAATTCCTGGAGGAGGCGGAACCCGAGGGTGCGGTGATGATGCATCTGGACGCGCTCACGGCGATAGGGGAGGCGGCTGCGGCCTGTGCCGGAGGCCCCTGGGACGGAGCCCTCCGGTGCCTGCAGTACACCGCCATGGCCGCGGACCAGCACGATCCCCGGCTGCCGGGACCGGGCGCCGAGACACGGCACCAGGCGGAGGACCTCGCGCTGGTCCGGGCGACGGACGGCGCCGGGGCCGGGCCCGGGCACCTGGTGACGGAGCTCCGGACCCGCGCCCAGGCGGAGGCGGCGGGATGGCAACGGGCCACCGAGCGACTCGGCCTTCTGCACGACTGATCCCGGGGCCTCGCATGGGGCCGTCGTAGGGATCCGGGGGAATCCGGGGTCCCGCGGCGGCTGCGCGATGGGGCGCAGGGCGGAGCACACCGGACTAGGCGCCGCCCAGCAGTCGCGAGAGCTCCGTCTCGGCCTCCTCGTACCCCGCGTCGGCGATCCGCTGCAGTTCGCGCAGGTCGCCCCCGGCGGCGGCGCGGCGGGTCAGCAGGAACCCCGCGTGCGTGGAGCCCTCGTCCAGCAGTTCGCTCAGCTCCTCGATGTCCCCGGCGGCGTCGGCGAGGTCGGCCAGCCGGTCCAGGGCGCTCTCGTTCCCGGCGTCGGCCAGCTCGCGCAGGGTCTCGCGGTCGAAGTTCGTGTTCACCATGGCGTCAGGGTGCAACCCTGCCCCTGGGGCAGGGTCAAGTGCCACGATTGCCGGGTGATCACCATCGGTCAGCTCGCGGCGTACGCCGGAGTGTCGATCAAGACCATCCGCGTCTACCACGCCAAAGGCCTGCTTCCCGAGCCCGGCCGCGACACCTCCGGCTACCGGCGCTACGGCGCGGACGACGTCGTCGCCCTGATCAAGATCCGGACGCTCGCCGAAGCGGGTGTCCCCCTGGCCCGCATCCAGGAACTGAGGGCGGCCGGCGAAGAGGAGTTCCGCCGGGCGCTCCACGACATCGACGGCCGACTGGCCGAGCGGATCCGCGGACTGCAGGCCACACGGGCGCGCCTGCGCGAGCTCGCCTCCGGGGAGCCGACGCTGCTGCCCGCCCGGGTCCGGGCGCATCTGGAGGACCTGCGGCGCTGGGGATTCACCCCCCGGTGGGTGGACCTCCAGCGAGACCTGTGGATCCTCGTCTTCGCCACCCACCCGGACCAGGCGGGGGCCCTCTTCCAGGACCAGGGCGAGACGCTGTCCGAGCCCGCGCTGCGCCGGCTCTTTCTGCGGTACGACCACGCGTACGGCCTCGATCCCGGCGACCCCCGCATCGACGACCTGGCGCAGCGGATCGTCGAGGCGACCCGGAGCCGCTACGGATCGAGCCCGCCCCCCGAGGTGGACGTGGCCTCGGACATCCCCGCCCTCATCCAGAGCACGGTCAACGCCGCATCCCCGGCCTGGCGGCGGCTGGACTCGCTGATCCGGGCGGGGCTGGGCGCGGCGCCGTGAGCCGCTCGAAGGGCCCGGGGTCCCTGAGGCCGATGCGGCCCATCCGGAACTCGGCCCCGGCCCGTAGCGGTCCCGGGACGCCGCATGGCTGAGGTGATCGCCGATCTCGGACCCCGTTCCCGCGTGCATCGCGCGGCATCCTCGACCCACCCCGGGGCGTCCGCGCCCTGTGCACCGGTCAAGATGCTCATCACACGGGGACCGGGCAAGGAAGGGGCGGGCAGGGGTGACGGACGGGGACTGGCCGGAGGGACCGGACGCGGATCCGGGGGCGGCGCGGGAGCGGTACGAGGCCGACCTGCGGAGCGATCGGGGGGCGGTGCGCGAAGTGCTGCGCGCGGACCGGAAGGACGCGCACATGGGGCTGGGCGCGGTGGTGGTCACCAGCGGCATCGTGGGGGCGTCCGCGGGTCCGGCTGTCGGCGCGCTGATCGCGGGTGCCTTCGCCGCGCTGTTCCTGGCCGCCCTCACGGTCATGCTGCTGGGAGGACTCCGGGGGAAGGAGGCGGCGGGTGGCGCCTACCGCTTCGCGTTCGGATGGGGGCAGTGGCTGTAGGGCCGCGGAGGGGTGCCCGCCCGCGCGGGGCGGGCACCCCTACGGGTCAGCGGACGGTGACCTGGGTCGTGCCCGTGACGCCGCCGCTGGTCACCGTGATGGTCGCGGTGCCGGAGCGGTGGGCGGTCAGGGCGCCGGTGGACGGGTCCACCGAGGCGACCTTGGGGTTGCCCGACGTCCAGACGTGGGACGCGGGGTCCGCGATCGGGATCGTGAGCGGTGCGATGTTGTCACCGGCGATCTGGTCGCCGGTCGCGGTCAGGGTGAGGCGGTCGCCGCGGGTGATCGGGTCCTTGGGGCCCGTGACCTCGATCGAGGCCAGCGCGGGCTCGACGGTGTACTGCAGGTTGCCGTCGTCACCGATCCGGACGAGACCGAAGTGGTAGATGCCACCCTGGTCGGCCGGGGCGTAGGCGGGCATGCCGAGGTCCGCGAAGGTGAACTGCGGGATGCCGCCCTCGTCCGTGGTCACGCTCCGGCCCTCGGGGTCGAGGATCTGCTCCGCGAAACCGCGCGCGTGGCCGTACATCATGATCACGTGCTGCTCGGGGTGCGTCTCCTGGTAGCGCTGCACCAGCCGCAGGTACATCCGCGCCTCCCAGCGGTCCGTGAACTGGCTGTTCGCGGCCGGGTGCGGGTCGTACGCGGGCATGTGGGTGATGACCAGCACGTCCTTGGCGGTGGTGTCCGTCAGCTGCTGGACGAGCCACGGGTACTGCACGCCCTCGGGGTTCTGGAACGGGTCCGAGGACTGCAGGCTGCCGTGCGAGTTGTCGGTGACGATCATCCGCGCCGCGCCCTGGCCGTACGCGTAGTGGGTCTCACCGAAGGTGTCGCTGAAGTTGCCGTTCTCGGAGTCGGCGCCCTGCGTGATCTCGTGGTTGCCGACGATGTCGCGCTCGGGGATGCCGAGGGCGTCCATCTTGGACTTCGCGTACCGCAGGTCCACCAGCTTGCCGTCGTCGGGCATGTCGCCGAGGAACTGGGCGGAGTCCGGGCGTGCCTGCGGGGTCAGGGTGGGCAGCCGCTCGGCGATGGAGTCCATCACGTTGCTGCTGACCGAACCCGGGTCGCTCGCGAGCATGTGCGCGTCGTCACCGGTGAGGATCGTGGTGCCGCGCTTGGCGAAGTCGGCTGAGTCCTCCTCGAAGGACAGCCACTTCGGGTTCTGCGGGATCGCGCGGTACTCGGGCACCGTGACCGGACGCGGCGAGTACAGGGCCTGCAGGCCCGCGACGTTGAGCGAACCGCTGTAGGCGGTGCTGGGGCTGATCGCCAGGAAGTCGATGAAGCTGATGGTCAGCGGGAACTGCATGCCCGCCGGCAGCTGTGCGACCGCCAGGTGCCAGTCCTTCCACGTCACGAACGTCGGGTACAGCGTGGTCGACGAGCCGTTGACGCCGATGTACTTCTCGGCGAGCTCGATGCCGTTGCCGTCACCCTTGATCCACACGCCGATGGCGGTGGGGACCTGGCCGTTGTCGGTGTCGGTCTTCAGGGTGACCTTCGGCGAGAGCACCAACTGCTTGACACCGGAGGCGGCCGGCATCGAGTAGTCGAGCCGCAGGGACCCCGACTCGTTGGAGCCCGGCGGGACGACGCCCGGGTCCGCGGTCAGGGTGGCGGGCTTGCCGGTGGTGTTGTTGCTGAGCCGCCACACGTCCAGGCTGGTGATCGGGTCGATGACCTTGCTGACCCGGCCCACGGCGACCGACGTGGTCGCGGTCGTGCCCGCGACCTGTGCGCTGACCTCGGCCAGACCGCCGTTGTCGGTGCTCGCGGTGAACAGGCCGTGCGCGTCGACGGTGCCCAGGTTCTCCGGGGTGACCTTCCAGGCGGCCGCCTCGGCGGGGATCTGCACCGCGCCGCCGTCCTTGACGGTGCCGGACAGGGCGAGCTGCTGGGTGGCGCCGTTGTCCAGGTCGGCCTTGTCGGGCGAGACCGTGAGGGTCTTGAGCCTGCTGACGACCTCGAGCTTCTCCGAGGTGGAGGCGCGGCCGTTCGAGGCGATGATCCGGCCCGAGCCCGTGCGGTGCGGGGTGAGCTTGCCGTCCTCGTACGAGGCCAGCGACGCGGGCACGACGCGGACGTGGACCTGGCCGGCCGCCGGGTTCGCGAGCCGGTCGACGGAGTGCACCGGAAGCGGGATGGTGCCGCCCGCGACGGTGGTGACCTGCTCGCCGCCGTTCACCACGACCTTGACGGCCGGGCCGGCCTCCTTGGCGGTGGAGTAGAAGAAGATGCCGTTGGCGACCGGACGCTCCGTGTTGCCGGGCTGGTCGGAGGGCTTGTTGACGATCTCGGCCCGGTCGGCGCCGGGGGCGCGGCTGACCATGCCGGTGGAGCCGCCGCCGTCGAAGAGCATGGCGTCGTAGGCGCCGTGGGCGACCATGTAGCCGGCGGCCTGGTCACGGGTCACGCCGAAGGCGGTGGTGGCGCCGCCCTGGCCGTCGACGGCGATGACGATGGCGTGCTTGCCGTCCTTGGTGACGCCGACCGCGGTCTCCGGGTTGGCGCCGCTCGGCGGGGTGCCGGTCGGGTCCTTGTAGACCTGGCCGTCCTTCACCAGCGTGTCGACGCCGCTGATCAGCTGGGTGACATCGTTGTCGGGCGAGAGCCGGGTGGCGATGCCCACCGTGTCGCCGCCGTGCAGGGTGTCGGTCAGCCACTGCCCGCCGTCGCCGGCGCCGAGCAGACCGAGTCGGCCGTCGGCGAGGCGCGGCACGGCGGTGACGCCGGTCCGCACGTCGTCGACGACGAAGCCGCCGTCGGTGACGTGGCCGAGCACCAGGACGGAGGCCTTGGGCAGGCCGGGGGTCTCGCCGAGGTCGGGGGTGACCTCGGTGATGCCGCCGGACGTCACGTCGTTCACGGTGTTCACCGAGGTGAGCGCGCGGATCGCGGAGCCGGCGGTGATCGTCCCGGAGAAGGTCTGCGGGCCCATCACGATGGTTCCGTCCGGCTTGACGCCCAACTGGGAGGCGAAGCCCGGCTTGGGGCTCTTCAGCAGGCGCCCGTCGGTCATGATGCCGCCGAGCGGACGGCCGCTGGCGTGGATCTCGAAGTAGTCGCCGTTGACGCCCGCCACCGCGTGGGTGCGGTGCGCCATCGAGGACGGCGTCTCGTCGGCCGGGTTGGTGATGGTGTCACCGGCCTGGACCATGCCGACCCGGAGGTTCGGGTCGTCGAGGTCGGCGGAGAGCACCTGGATGTGCCGCCGACGGTGTCGTAGGTCTCGCTGTAGTGCTGCAGACCGTGCGTGACCGTCTCTGCGGGGGTTGCGGTGTAGTCCACCACGAGCGGCCAGTTCTGCGGAGTCTCCGGCAACCAGTCACGGTCGGGCGCGTGGCCCTGGAGGGCCTCCTCGCCCGCCGGTGCCGAGGCGGTGGCCACGGCCCCGCCCACGGCGCCGGTCAGCGCCAGTGCCAGCGCGGTGACCACGGCGGTGCGGCGTGCGCCGGTCCCCGGGGTCCTCTTCCCGCGAAGTGTCATGGAGTGTTCCTTATGGGTGATGTGCCGGCTGGTCGCCGGCCCCCGTCCACCCGACACCCGTTCGGCGACGCCCAGGTTTCCGGTTGCGGATCGGCGGGTGACCCGCAGGGGGTGCGGGGTTATGGATTCGGTCAAGTCGTCGCCGCTGAAGGGGGTCCGCCGGGCGCACCGTTCCGCTGCCGTACCCGCGCGGACGTGCGGAACGCCCCGGCCGGGCATCGGCCGGGGCGGTTCCGTGGGTCCCTCGGGTCAGGTACGGGTGCCCGTCACCAGGGGGCGGGGCCCGGGGGCGCGACGACCGGGGGACGGTCGTCGCAGGTGATGGTGTTGGGCAGCTCCCACGCGCCCAGCCAGGGGCCCGTGGTGCCGCCGCCGTCGTTGCCGCCGAGGTCGGTCAGGGAGAACTCGGAGCCGGCGGCGGGGAAGTTGAAGGAGCCGCAGTTGTTGACGCCGACCGCGCCGACGTTGCGGGCGTCGACGTTCTCGAAGGACGCCGAGCCGGCGACCCTGGCGCTGACGACCGAGGTGCCGGTGCCGTCCACCCGGATGTCCTTGAAGTGCACGTTCGTGATCGAGTAGGTGTCCTTCACCGGCCAGTCGGCGACCAGCATGATCGCGTTGTAGGTGCTGTCGAGGAAGTGGTCGCCGGTCACGCGGATGTCGGCGTCGATGTTCCTCTCCAGGGCGTAGAACCAGATCGCGCCGAGGCCGATGTTCCAGTTCAGCTCGTACGTGCCCGCCCGCACCGTGGTGTTGTCGGTGATCCACAGGTGCCCGGTGAACGGCTGGGCGCCGAAGCGGGAGCCCACCTGGAGGGCGCTGCCCTCGCGGACGGGGTCGGCGATCAGGTTGCCGGAGACCGTGGTGTCGGTGCCGCCGTAGATCGCGATGCCGTTGGCGAGCACGGGCGTCTGCACGGTGTTGTGGTCGAAGGTGTTGCGGGCGTTGCCCGTCTTCTCCGACCACATCGCCAGCCCGTCGTCGCCGGAGTTGCGGACGAAGTTGTTGCGGACGACCGAATCGGTCACGCCGGTGTGGAAGTTGAGGCCGTCGGCGATCTGGTCGGTGATGACGTTGCCGGTGATCCGCAGGTTCGACATCGGGCCGTCGAACCACATGCCCACCTTGGTGTGGTGGATGTACAGGCCCTCGATGGTGGAGTCGCTCATCGCCCCGCCGACGCCGTTCACCTGGTCGGTGTCGATGCGTTCGCGGACGTCGCCCTCGATCGCGAAGCCCGACAGGTGGACATCGTGGCTGCCGCCGTCCGCCGCGTCCTTGCCGTAGAAGCCGACGCCGGTGTGCACGGAGCCATCGGGCGCGGGAGAGTCGAGCGCGACCTCCTTGCCCTTGATGATCGTGTACCAGCTGCCGGCGCCCTCGATCGTCACGTCGTCCACGACGATGTGCCGGTTGACCTGGTAGGTGCCCGGCGGGATGTAGACCTTCAGGTGCGCGCGGCGGGCGAAGGCGATCGCCTTGTCCAGGGCCTTGGCGGAGTCCCGGCGGCCTGTCGGGTCGGCGCCGAAGGCGAGGACGTTCGCCGCGAGGAGCGCGACGCGGGGCGGGGCGACCAGGTGGGAGTCGAGGAGGTCGACGGTCGTCGGGACGGCCCCGGAGCGCGCCGGGACGGTGAGCCGGATCCTGTCGCCCGCCTTGTACGTCCGGCCCAGCAGGAGGCGCTGCTCGTCGTAGAAGTGGTTCGGCCGGAAGGGCTTGGAGATCACCGGCGCCGGGGTGGTCGCGTTGGGCACGCAGCCGCACTCGGTGATCCACCAGTCGTCGTGGAGCAGCCCGGCCTGCGGGTCGTTGGAGAACGGGTACTGGTTGTAGAGCCAGGCGTACTGCGAGGTCAGGGTCATCGTCGTGCGGGCGCGGCCGCCCACCGTCACGTCGAGCGGCGCGGTGATGCCGCCCCCGCCGGGCGCGTCCGGGACGCTGTACCGCACGGTGATCGCGTTGGCGGCGCTCGGCAGCGTGAACTCCACGTACTGGCCGCGCCGCAGGGTCACCGCCTTGCGCCCGGACGCCTCCGCGGGGAGCGTGTAGGCGCTCCGGTCGGGGCCGATGACCTCGCCGTCCGTGACGGCGTTCTCGGCTTCCTGCTCCACGAACCCGAGGTCCGCGCCACGGCCCTTGACCAGCGCCGGGTCCAGTGCCGCCCGCGTCACGACCGGCCGGGCCGCGCCCTTCGCCGTCGCGGTACCGGCCTGCGCCGTGGCGCCGACCGGGCCGATGCCGACGCCGAGGCCGGCCGCCACCGCGACCACCGCCACGGCTCTTCGCCAGGCACTCCTGCTGCTCCGTGTCATCCCCAGCTCTTCTCTCGTAAGGCGCGACCGCCCGGGACGTTCGAGGCGGAGCGGGCGTCGTGAGGTGAGGAGACAGTAAGGACCCGTCAGGCCGCTCCACAAGGCTCATGCGTGATGTTTTCGGCATGATGATGGTCAAGTGCGTCTGTCTGTTTGTTTTTTGCGCTGCTTGCGTCACTCGTTGCGGAAGCGGACAACGTGAAGCGCGCCCCGGGCCGAGCGGGGCCAGGGGTTGGTGGGGGCGGCTTACCGGCCCGGCCAGGGCCGGGGCAGCGGGACCCACTGCGGTCCGCGGTGGTGCAGCCACCACTCGCCGATGGTCCGGAACTTCTCCTCGAAGGCGGCGTCCCGGCTCATGAAGCCGGTGATGGGCGCCCGCAGGCGGGTGAGGCGGCCGTCCGCCTCGCAGATCACCACCCGTCGCACGCCCATGTTCGACTCGACCCGGATGCCCTGGACGTCCGCCCAGCGGACCGTCCTGCGCCGTAGGTTGTGCACCACCGCGGCCGCCGGGGTGAGCGTGACGCCGAACCGCGCGGAACCGAGCAGCCCCGCCGGCAGCGCGAGCCACACACCCGCCGGGAACGCGAACCCGGCGCCGGACGAGTCGGGGAAGATCAGCGGTTCGGCGATCGCCAGGGCCGTGACGAGGACGGCGGCGGGCACCATCGGCATCACCCTCTGGTACCAGGTCAGCCGGAAACGGACGCGCTCCATCGAACTCCCCACCCCTTGCCGGCGCATGATCGCCGACGCAGCCTGGCCGAGCCCGGCGCCGCTGTCCACCCCGGCGGGAGGGTCAGCCGGCCGGGGCGGCCGCGGGGGGTGGCCCGGGCGCGTGGCGCAGCCCGTACGCGATGAGGGGTTCGAGGGCGGCGAGGAGTTCGGTGCCCCGGGCGGAGGGGTGGTAGAGGATCTGCACGGGGGTGCTCGGGATGACCTCGCGGCCGATGAGGCCGAGGTGCTCCATCTCCTTGAGGCGTTGCGAGAGCAGCCGGTCGGAGATGCCCGGCACCATGCGGCGGTAGTCGGTGAACCGCCGGGCGCCGCGGGCGGCGGCCAGCAGGACGGCACCGGTCCAGCGGCGGCCGACCTGTTCGAGGACGGCCTGGAAGGCGGTGCAGGCCTCGGCGTCGATGTCGGGCTCGGTGGTCTCGCGGGAAGTCACTTACCCGAGATTAGCGGCTAATCTTCGCCTTTGCCGAAGGTCCCGGCCCCCCGACGCTGAAGCCATGGACACCACCGACCGTGCACAGCGGCTCCGCTTTGGGCTGAGCCTCGACCCGGACGCCGGCCGTCTGCCGGAGACGCTGGAGCTGGCCGCCGCCGCGGACGCCGCGGGGCTGGACCTGCTCGCCCTGCAGGACCACCCGTACCAGCCCGGGCACCTCGACGCGCTCACGCTGTCCGCCCTGGTCGCGGCCCGCACCTCGCGCATCTGCGTCTTCACCGACGTCGCGGACCTGCGGCTGCGGCCCCCGGTCATGCTGGCCAAGACCGCCGCGAGCCTGTCGGCGGCGTCCGGCGGCCGCTTCCAGCTCGGCGTGGGCGGCGGCGGCATACCGGAGGCGATCGGCTCGATGGGGGCGGCGCCGATGCCGCCCCGCGAGGTCGTGGCGTACACGGAGGAGTCGCTGCGGATCATGCGGACCGCGCTGGACGGCGGGCCCGTGCGGCACCGTGGCGACGTGCTCGCGGTGCCCGGCTACCAGGCCGGCCCGGTGCCGCCGCGCCGGGTCGAGCTGTGGCTCGGCGGGCAGCGGCCGCGGATGCTGGCGGTCGCGGGCCGGGCGGCGGACGGCTGGATCTCGCCGCTGAACATCTACGTGCCGCCGCAGGAGGTGCCGGAGCGTCAGCGCGTCGTCGACGAGGCGGCCCGCGCCGCCGGGCGCGATCCCGCGCGCGTCCGCCGCATCTACAACGTGATCGGTGTCATCGGCGGCTCCGGCGCCCCCGGCCTCAACGGCGACGTCGGCCGGTGGGCCGACACCCTCGCCGAGTGGGCGACCGTGCTGCGCTTCGACACCTTCGTCTTCTGGCCCGTCACCGCGCACCGGCAGCAGCTGGAGGTCTTCGCCGGCGAGGTCGTGCCGGCCGTCCGCGAGCGGGTGGCCCGATGACGCCCGGCCCCGGCCCCGGCACCGTCCCGGCCGCCGCCTTCGCGGTGCCCGCCGCCCTGGCGGAGCGGACCGTGCTCCCCGGCGACCCCCGCTACCCGATGCTGCGCTCCACCTACACCACCGTCGCCCGCCCCGCCGCCGTGGTCCTCGTCCGCGGGCCCGGCGACATCGCCGCCGCCCTCGACGCGGCCCGTACGCAGGGACTGCCCGTCGCCGTGCGCTCCGGCGGCCACGGGCTGTCCGGCCGGTCGTCCAACGACGGCGGGGTCGTCATCGACCTCTCCGGGCTCGACGAGGTCCGGGTCCTGGACCGGGCGGCCCGCCTGGTGCGGGTCGGTGCGGGCGCCCGCTGGGGCCGGGTGGCGTCCACGCTCGCGGCGCACGGGCTGGCCGTCAGCTCGGGCGACCACGGCAACGTGGCGGCCGGTGGCCTGGCCATCGCGGGCGGCATCGGCTGGCTCGCCCGTACGTACGGGCTGACCGTCGACCGGGTCCGCGCCGTCGAGCTCGTCCTGGCCGACGGGACCGCGCTGCGGGCCGACGCCACGCACCACCCGGACCTGTTCTGGGCGGTGCGGGGGGCGGGCGCGGGCGTGGGGATCGTGACCGCCTTCGAGATCGAGGCGATGGCCCTGGGGGACATCGGCGTGGCCCAACTGGTCTTCGAGGCCGACCGCGCGGGCGGCGCCCTCGCGCAGTGGGCGGCCGCGATGGCCGCCGCGCCGCGCACGCTCACCTCCGCCGCCCACCTCCTGTCCGACGGTCCGGCCCTGGCGCTCTCCGTCACCGTCGCCGTGGCCGACGACGACCCCGACCGCGTCCGCGAGGCACTCGGCCCCCTGCTGGCCGGGCGGCACCGCCCGCTCCAGGCGACGGCACAGATGGCCCCGTACACCGCGCTGGTCTCCACCGCCCACCAGCACGCCAACACCGGTCAGCAGCCCGTGGTGAGCACCAACTCGCTGCTGCCCACGATGACCCGGGACGCCGCACGCGCCGTCATGGCGACCGCCGGCGACCGGCGCCGGCCGGCCTTCGTCCAGCTGCGCTCGCTCGGGGGCGCGATCAACGACGTCCCGGCCGACGCCACCGCCTACGCCCACCGCACCCAGCAGGTCCTGGCGCAGGGCAACCTCTTCCCGCCGCACGGGCCGGACGACCTGCACCGCCTGTGGACGCCGGTCCGTGAGCTCGGCGACGGCAGTTACGTGAACTTCGAGAGCGGCACCGGGCCCGGCGTCTTCGACCGCGCCTACCCGGGCGCAACCGGTGCGCGGGTGCGCGCGCTGTGGCGGCGCCACGACCCGGACGGCGTCCTGCGCCCGCTCACCCCCGGCTGACCGCGCCCGGGCCGGACCGGCGGCGCTCGGCGAACGGGCCGCCCGGTCCGAAGGCCAGCGCCGCGAAGCGCCGGCCCATCCGCCGGTAGCCCGCGGCGTTGGGGTGCAGGTCGTCGGGCAGGTCGGCGACGTCGCCGGGCCCGAAGAGCCGGCGGCCGTCCAGGTAGTGCAGGTTACGGTCGCCGGAGGCGGCCCGGGCGGCCACGATCCGGGCCAGCTCGGCCCGGATGACGGTGAGCGTGAGCGCGCCGCCGGGGACGTCCGCCGGAGAGCCCATGGCCACCACCCGCGGGACGGGGGCCGACAGGTCGGGCGCGGTCGGGCCGGGGGTGGTCTCCACGACCGGGCAGCTGATGGGCGACACGACCAGCAGCGGGGTGTCCGGGTGCCCGTCGCGGACGGTGTCGAGGAAGCCGTGCACGGCCGGGCCGAAGGAGCGCAGCCGGAAGGCGTCCCGGTTCACGATGTTGATGCCCAGCTTGAGGCTGATCAGGTCGGCCGGCAGGTCCCGGATGGTCCGGGCGACGTACGGGTCGAGCATCGCGTTGCCGCCGAGCCCCAGGTTGAGCAGCTCGGCCCCGGCCAGGGCCGCGGCGAGCGCCGGCCAGGTGGCGGTCGGGGACTCGGCCGCGGCGCAGTGGCTGATGGAGCTGCCGTGGTGGATCCAGCGCCGCCGGCCGGTCGGGCGCGGCGGCAGCACCTCGGCGTCCGCCCACAGCCCGACCAGCTCGGTGCGGGTCTGCTGCGGCAGCCACAGCTCGACGTCCTTCTCGCCCCGGGGCAGGTCGTGGAACCGGACCCGCCCCGGCGCCCCCGGCTCGCGCCGGGAGGGCTCGGCGAACAGGTCCGGCTTGTGGAGGACGTCCCCTGGCGGCGCGGGGACGCTGCCGGCGCGCCTGCCGTCGACGACCAGGTCGACGACCCCGGCGGGCAGCGGCTCCGAGGTCCCCGCCAGCTGCCAGACCGAGGTCAGCAGTTCCAGCTCGACCACCCGGGCGGCGGTCCGGAACGCCAGCCGTACGCCGGAGGGCAGGGCGGTCATCTCGTCCATCAGGACGTCCGGGTACTGCGCCCGCGTCCACGCCGGGAGACGCCGCGGCAGCAGCCCGGCCCTCGTCCGTTCCAGGTCGAGCGCGCCGCGGATCTCCACCGGGCCCCCGGTCAGCGGGACCGCGTGCAGGGCGTGCGTCGCTGTTGTCACGTTTTCTCCCTGCCCGGGACCGGCCGTCGGCACACGGCCGCGCCATCGGATCCGGCATCCGGTGCCGTGCCCGCGCCGATGGGCGCCGGTGTCCGGGCGCCGCCGGAGGCGCCCGCGGGCGCGGGACGGCCGGGGGCGTGAGCGGATCCCCGTCGCCGGCGGCCCCTACGGAACCAGGACGACCTTGCCCATCGTGCCGCGGCCTTCCAGGGCCCTGTGCGCCGCGGCGGCCTCGGCGAGCGGGAAGCGCTGCACGGCGGGGGTGAGCCGCCCGGCCGCCCATGCGGCGAGGGCCTCCTCCTCCAGCGTCCGCAGGCCGAACCGCAGCATCGCCGGACCGAGGACGACCTGGGAGGTGATGCCGCGCGCGGCCAGTTCGCCGGGCGTGAACTCCAGCGGGCCGCCGGACGCCCAGCCGTAGACCACGTGCCGCCCGCCGGGGCCCAGCAGGTCAACCGCCCCGCGGCCGAGGTCGCCGCCGACCGCGTCGAGCGCGACCGTGCCCGGCCGCCCGCCGAGCACCGCCCGGGCGGTGTCCGTCCAGTCCTCGGCGGAGTAGTCGACGGCGGCGTCCGCGCCCAGCTCCAGGACGCGCGCGGTCTTGGCCGGCCCGCCCGCGAGCCCGAGGACGACGGCGCCCGCGGTGCGCGCGGCCTGTACCAGCAGGCTGCCCAGCCCGCCCGCCGCCGCGGTGACCACGACCGTGTCGGCGGGGCCGAGCGGTGTCTGGCGCAGGATGCCCAGGGCCGTGCGGCCGGTGCCGATCATGGCGACGGCCTCGGCGGCGTCCTTGCCGTCCGGCAGCACGTGGAGCTTCTCGACGGCGGTGACGGCGAGTTCGGCGTAGCCGCCCGGCGCCATGCCCAGATGGGCCACGACGCGCCGGCCGAGCCACTCGGGGCCGACGCCCTCCCCGGCGGCCTCCACGGTGCCGGCCACCTCGCGGCCGGGGACCGTGGGCAGCTCGGGCAGCGGGTAGGGGCCCTTGGGGTCGCCGGAGCGGATGGCGGTGTCGATCACGTGGACGCCGGCGGCGGCGACGGCGATGCGCACCTCGCCGGGGCCGGGCTCCGGGTCCTCGGTCCTCTCGTAGCTCAGGTTCCCGGCCGGGCCGAACGCGTGGAGACGGATGGCGTGCACGGTGCTTTCCCCCTGGACACGACGACAGTGGGCGGTCGGATGATCCGCACCGCCCACTGTCCGACCTCAACCGGGGTTGAGGTCAAGCGAGGAGCTTCGCCTTCGCCTTGGTGTACTCCTCGTCGGTGATGTGGCCCTGGCTCTTGAGCTCGGCGAGCTTGGACAGCTGGTCGACGTTGCCGTCAGCCGTTCCGCCCTCGCCCGCGGCGGCCTGCCGCACGTACTGCTTGAAGGCCGCGTCCATTTCCTTCGCCTGCTTCTGGTCCCGCTCGGCCATGCCCTTGCCCCGGGCGATGACGTAGATCAGCACGCCGATGAAGGGCAGGAAGATCAGCAGGATGATCCAGCCGGCCTTGGCCCAGCCGCCGACCGTGTGGTCGCGGAAGAGGTCACCGATGATCCTGAAGAGCAGGAAGAACCACAGCACCCAGCAGAAGATCAGGAGCATCGTCCAGAAGAGGTTCAGCAGAGGGTAGTCGTCCATGCCCCAAGTGGACGGCGGCCGTACGGGTCCCGCACCTGGGATTGCGCCGTTCGGGCTACAGGCGGGGGAACCGCGCCGTCAGGTCCCAGATCGCGGGGTTGGCGTCCAGGCCGTCGTGCATGTCCGTCAGGTCGGCGACGAGGTCGTGCAGGAAGTCGCGGGCCTCGCCCCGCAGCTCGGCGTGGGGGAAGGAGAGCGGCCGGTCGTCCGGCGCCCAGTCGGCGCCGACGTCGACGAAACCGAAGCGGCGCTGGAAGCGGAGCCGGTCGGTGGACTCGGTGAAGTCCAGCTCGGCGTACTGGGGGCGGGCCGCGCGGCTGCCGAGCGGGTCGCGGTCCAGCTGCTCGACGATGTCGCACAGCGCCCACGCGAAGTCGAGGACCGGCACCCATCCCCAGGCTGTGGACAGTTCGCGGTCGGCCGTCACGTCCGCCAGGTAGACGTCCCCGCAGAACAGGTCGTGGCGCAGCGCCCGTACGTCGGCGGTGCGGTAGTCGGTCTGCGGGGGGTCGGGGAAGCGGCGGGAGAGCGAGTAGCCGAGGTCGATCACCCGCCGATGGTACGCGGCGGCCCCGGCGGCAGGTCCTTGTGGAGGACGGAGCAGGGGCGGCCCATCTGCCGGTCCTCGCGGTGGTCGATCACCCGGTAGCCGAGCGTCCGCCAGAACGCCAGCGCGCCGGGGTTGCTGTCGAGCACCGCCAAACGCACGCCGTCCCGTCCCCGCGCGCGCAGCCGTTCCTCGACCAGCCCGGCGAGTTCGCGTCCCAGCCCCGAGCGGTGCCGGCCGCCGTGCACCATCAGCAGGCCGATCCAGGGGTAGGGGTCGAGAGGATCCGGGTGCTCGGCAAGGGTGACGGCGAGGCCTGCCAGGTTCCCGTCGGCGCCGTCGCGGGCGAGCAGCACTTCGGTGGCGGGGTGCGCCAGTTCGGCGTTGACGCTGCTCGCGACCTGGTCCGCCGTGACGGACCCGGGGTCGGGGAAGTCACCGGTGGCGCGGTGGAAGGCGGGGTTGGAGGCGTACAGCTCCGTCAGCCCGGCGAGGACGCCGGGCGGGAGGGAGCCGTCCACCGGCAGTAGGGGTTCGAGCACCAGCATGCCCCGCACGCTAGTCGCGTGCGGGGCACGGAGCGCCTCATTAAGTGAGGCTCGCGGGACCCGACGGGTGTCAGAGGCCGACGCCGAAGTCGGTGGCGATGCCGGCGAGGCCGGAGGCGTAGCCCTGGCCGACCGCGCGGAACTTCCACTCGGCACCGTTGCGGTAGAGCTCGCCGAAGACCATGGCGGTCTCGGTGGCGGCGTCCTCGCTGAGGTCGTAGCGGGCGATCTCGGCGCCGCCGGCCTGGTTGACGATGCGGATGTAGGCGTTGCGGACCTGGCCGAAGTTCTGGCTGCGGGTCTCGGCGTCGTAGATCGAGACGGGGAAGACGATGCGCTCGATGTCGGCGGGCAGCCCCGCCAGGTTGACGTTGATCGCCTCGTCGTCGCCCGCGCCCTCGCCGGTGCGGTTGTCGCCGGTGTGGACGATGCTCTGGTCCGGCGTCTGCTTGTTGTTGAAGAAGACGAAGTAGGCGTCCGCGTAGACCTTGCCGCTCGGGTTGAGCGCGATGGCGCTCGCGTCGAGGTCGAAGTCGGTGCCGGTGGTGGTGCGCACGTCCCAGCCAAGACCCACCGTGATGGCCGCCAGGCCCGGTGCTTCCTTGGTGAGCGAGACGTTGCCGCCCTTCGACAGGCTTACAGCCATGGGAGTCCCCTCCGTGATGTCGGTCATTCGTGCCGACGACGACGCTACCTTCACAGGGGGGAACGTCGTGAGAGGCCGGCATGGTTCCTTTACGGCGAAAAACGCCTCCCGGGCCATGTCCCGGAAAATCCTGTGACTCCGGCGGCCGTCGGCGGGATCATGGGGGACATGTCCGGGCCGCCCCCTCTCGTCGTCCGCGGCTCGGTCTCCCTTCCGGAGGCCGAGCTGATGTGGCGTTTCTCCCGGTCGTCCGGACCGGGCGGCCAGCACGTGAACACCTCCGACAGCCAGGTCGAGCTGCGATTCGATCTCGCCAATTCCGAGTCGCTGCCCCCGGTGTGGAAGAAGCGTGCCCTGGAGCGGCTCGCCTCCCGCCTGGTGGGCGGCGTCCTGGTCGTGCGGGCCTCCGAGCACCGCTCGCAGTGGCGCAACCGGGAGGCGGCGATGACGCGCCTGGCGGCGCTGCTCGCCGAGGCGACGGCGCCGCCGCCGAAGGTGCGCAGGCCCACGAAGATCCCGCGCGGCATCAACGAGCGGCGGCTGCGGGAGAAGAAGCGCCGCGGCGACACCAAGCGCGGCCGGGACCCGCGGGGCTGGTCCTGAGCCCTGGCGGCGTCCTCCGCGCGCGGCCCTGCCGGGCTCCTCAGCCGAGGTGCCGGTAGCGGCCCCGGAAGTACATCAGCGGCGCGCCGTCGGCGCTGGGGGTGCGCGCGGTCAGCACGCGGGCGATCACCAGGGTGTGGTCACCCGCCGGGACGCGCTGCTCGGTCTCGCACTCCAGCACGGCCAGGCCGCCGCCGAGTATCGGAGCCCCCGAGACCTCGCCGCGGTAGTAGGCGACGTCCTCGAAGAGCAGCCGGTCGCTGATGCGGCCGCGCATGGCGAAGCGCCCGGCGATGTGCCGCTGGCTCTCGCTCAGCACGGACACCGCCCAGCGCCGCCGGCGCTCCAGCAGTTCGTCCATGCGGGACCCCTCGCGCAGGCTCACGAGCACCATGGGCGGCTCCAGGGAGACCGAGACGAAGGCGGTCGCGGTCATGCCGACGTCCTCGCCCCGCGGGCCGTCCTCGGGGTCGTGGGCGGTCACCAGGACCACCCCCGCGGCGAGGCGGCTCATGGCGGCGCGGAAGGCATCGCTGTCCACGCCCGTGAGGGGTGGCTCGGAACCGTCGGGCACGGTCCCAGGATGCGGGATGCGGGGCGCGGAGGTGATTGACTGTGACACGCCCCGACGCTAGCCGGACTGCCGCACCACCCGCATCGGACTTCGGATCGAGCCAGGTCCTAGGACCTCCCGGCCACGCCCGCTTCCGGTCGTACGACCCCCGCTCACCTGCTCGATTGTGTTCAATGGGTGAAGGCGGAACACCGGCCTGCTCTACGCTGCGTGATCGGAACACGACAATCGGATGTGACTTGAGTCACAAGGGGCATGAATTGTTGACCCTGTGTACCGGTCGAACTGCTCGCTGTGATTCAGTTGCGGTGGGAATTGGACCACAACGGACCACAAGCAGTCTCAGGAGTTGTCGTCGAGGGCCCGGGGAGAGCGCATGGACACCGAGTCGGAGCCGTATGTCCGCCTCGCGACCCTGCGCCAGGTGCACCAGGTCGTGGCCGACCTCAACTGCGCGCGCAGCCTCGCCGACACCCTGCAGGCCGTGGCCGACGGCGTCGTCAAGGGCCTCGGCTTCGAACTGGCCGTGGTCAACCTCGTACGCCCGGACGGTGACCTGGTCGTCGCCGCCGTCGCCGGGAGTGCCGCCGCGGAGGCCCTGATGGCCGGCCGGGTCGGCTCGCGCGCCTCCTGGGAGCGCCGGCTCACCATGGGGGAGCGCTGGGGCACCCTGCGCTTCATACCCCACCACGAGGGCTGGGTCCTGGACGGCGACGACGTCCCCAGCTGGCCCGGCGACGGCCCGCCGCCCCGCTTCCCCGACGAGTGGCACCCCGAGGACCGCCTCCTCGCCCCCATGTACGCCAACCCGGCCGGCGGGGGCGAGCTGATCGGCGTCATCTCCGTCGACCGTCCCGTGGGCGGCCGCCGGCCCGGCCCCTGGGGCCGCGAGGCGTTGCAGATGTACGCCTTCCAGTCCGCCATCGCCATCAGCAACGCGCGTCTACGTGCAAATATGCAACGCGCCCTGGTCCGTCTGGAGCGCGAGCAGCAGGCGCTGCGGGCCAGCGAGGAGAGCTTCCGGCAGGCCTTCGAGTACGCCCCCAGCGGCATGGCCATCGCCGAGATGGGCGGAGACCAGCACGGCAAGCTGGTCCGCACCAACGACGCGCTGTGCCGGCTGCTCGGCCGCCCGGCCGCGGTGCTGCGCCGCCACTCCTTCTCCGACCTCGTCCACCCCGAGGACGTCGGCGTCCTGCTGCGCACCAGCGCCGAGGGCGGCCGCGCCGAACTGCGGCTGCAGCGCCGCGACGGCAGTTACGTGTGGGTCAACCTGCGCAACTCCGTCGTCGCCGACACCGCCGACGGGCCGCGCTTCCTGCTCACCCACGTCGAGGACATCGAGGAGCGCAAGGGCCGCGAGATCGCCCTCGCCCACCGGGCCAGCCACGACTCGCTCACCGGCCTGCCCAACAGCGCCGAACTGCGCGCCCGGCTGTCCGGCAAGATCTGCGCCCGTCCGCAGGCCCCGGACGCCGACGGCCACACCGCCGCCCACGCGGGCACTGACGAGTTCGCCTACACCTACGACTACGACCCGATCGAAAGCGCCGCCCGGCTGTCCGGCTTCGACCACCACACCCACACCGTCGCGCCCTCCGACGACGCGGACGGCGGCAAGGGCCTGGCCGTGCTCTTCTGCGACCTGGACGGCTTCAAGTCGATCAACGACCGCTTCGGCCACCACACCGGCGACGCCGTGCTCATCGAGGTCGCCCGCCGCCTCACCAGCGCGGTGCGGGACGGCGACACCGTGGCCCGGCTGGGCGGCGACGAGTTCGTCGTCCTCGCCGACGGCCTCGGCCGGGAGGACGCCGAGGACCTCGCCGTCCGCCTGCGCAACGCGATCATCCCGCCGATCCGCTTCGAGGGCCGCGCGGTCCGGGTCGGGGCGAGCTTCGGCATCGGCTGGGCCGGCTGCGGCATGACCGCGGACGAGGTGCTGCAATCCGCGGACCAGCGCATGTACATCGAGAAGCGCTCCCGCAACGGCACCCGCAGCCACCGCCGCGCCGCGGGCTGACCGTACGGAGGACGCACCCCCGGCGGCCCGGTGGCCTCATCCTCGGCGGAGGGCGCGCGTCCACCCTGGGGAGTACCCCGGATCGCTCCTCCGGTTGACTCCCGCACGCATCCGGGATGCCTACGCTGGGTTACGTGCAGCGTCTCTACGATTTCCTCCGCAGGCACCCGACCTGGGTCGACGGCTTCTGGGCCCTCGTCCTGCTCGGGATCTCCTCCCTGTGGATCGTCGCCGACGACCTGCACGCGCACTCCCGGGTCGCCGCCGTGCCGCTGGTCCTCGCGCTGTCCGCCGTGGTCGCGCTGCGCCGCCGCATGCCGGAGAAGATGCTGCTGCTCGCCGTCCTCGTCGGGGCGCTCCAGTTGCTGCTGGACGTCCAGGTCAACCCCGGCGACTTCGCCATGCTGGTGATCATCTACACCGTCGCGGCCAACGGCGCCCGCTGGGCGTCCCGGCTCGCCCTCGCCGGCGGCCTGGTCGCCTCCACCATCTCCACGCTGCGCTGGCCCAACGAGACCGAAGGCCAATGGGCCGACGCCGTCTCCGCCGTCTTCCTCGCCGTCCCCTTCCTGCTCGCCTGGGTGATCGGCGACAGCCTCCGCACCCGCCGCGCCTACTACGCCGAGCTGGAGGAACGCGCCGCCCGCCTGCAGCGCGAACGCGAGGCCCAGTCCAAGGCCGCGGTCGCCGCCGAACGCGCCCGGATCGCGCGCGAACTGCACGACGTCGTCGCCCACAACGTCTCCGTCATGGTCGTCCAGGCCGACGGCGCCGCCTATGTGCTGGACGCCTCCCCGGAGCAGGCCAAGCAGGCACTGGAGACCATCTCCACCACCGGCCGCCAGGCGCTCACCGAGATGCGCCGCCTGCTCGGGGTGCTGCGCGCCGGCGACGACGGGGGCGGCGAGTACGTGCCGCAGCCCGGCGTCGACCAGCTGACCGACCTCATAGAGCAGGTCCGGGGCGCCGGCCTGCCGGTCGCCTTCGAGGTCGAGGGGGAGTCCCGGCCGCTCGCCAGCGGCGTCGAGCTCACCGCGTACCGCATCGTGCAGGAGGCGCTCACCAACACCCGCAAGCACGGCGGGCCCGAGGCGCGCGCCAAGGTCCGGCTCACCTTCGGCGACGGCGACCTCAGCCTCCTCATCGAGGACGACGGCCGCGGCGCCCAGCAGGAGCTCTACGAAGGCGGCGGCGAGGACGGCCAGGGCCAGGGCCTCATCGGCATGCGCGAACGCGTCGGCATGGTCAGCGGCTCCCTGGACGCCGGCCCGCGCCCCGGTGGAGGCTTCCGGATCAGCGCGGTGCTCCCGGTGAAGGCTTCCCGCTAGCGGGAACCGAATGACGACAGAAGAGGGAAAGAGGACCGGACCCATGGCGATCCGCGTGATGCTCGTCGACGACCAGGTGCTGCTGCGCACCGGCTTCCGCATGGTGCTGCAGGCCCAGCCCGACATGGAGGTCGTCGCCGAGGCGGGGGACGGCGCGGAAGCCGTCGCGACCCTGCGCACCACCCCGGTGGACGTGGTCCTCATGGACGTCCGCATGCCCCGCCTGGACGGCGTCGAGGCCACCCGCCAGATCTGCGGCGCCCCCGACCGCACCCCCGACGACGGCGGGCCCCGCGTGCTCATCCTGACCACCTTCGACCTCGACGAGTACGCCTTCTCCGCGCTCAAGGCCGGCGCGAGCGGCTTCATGCTCAAGGACGTGCCCCCGGACGAGCTGCTCACGGCGATCCGCGCCGTCCACAGCGGCGACGCGGTCGTCGCCCCCAGCACCACGCGGCGCCTGCTCGACCGCTTCACCCCCCTGCTGCCGAGCACGAGCCAGCCGACGCACAAGGAGGTGGACCGGCTGACGGACCGCGAGCGGGAGGTGCTGCTGCTGGTCGCCCAGGGGCTGTCGAACGGGGAGATCGCGGCGAAGCTGGTGCTCAGCGAGGCGACGGTGAAGACGCACGTCGGGCGCATCCTCACGAAGCTGGATCTGCGGGACCGGGTGCAGGCGGTCGTCCTCGCGTACGAGACGGGGCTCGTCCGCGCCGGCAGCGGCGGCGCCGCGTAGCGGTTGCGCGTTGTCGTGTGCGGGTGCGTTGCGGTTGCGGTTGGGGGTTTCCCCGCCGCCCGCCCGATTGCCCGGCGCGGTCAGTGCGGGCCTGCGCTCCGTTGGCGTGAGGTCGGGGCCGCGCCGGCGCACGTCCTCAGCGCTCGCGGTTTACCCCGACATCGTTCGGCGCCGGGTTCGCCGCTCGTCGCTTCCGGGCGCACCCCGCCACACCCCCTCCCGATGTCGCGGCGCATGACGGCTGGTGGAGGGTGAGTAAGGCACCTGCGGCGACCCCGGACGGCTCTCTCACCCCCTCCGGCCGTTAGTCGCCCATACGGCAGGAGGGGGTGTGGCGGGGTGCGCCCATGGGGGTCCCCCCGGCCGAAGGCTGGGGGAGACGAGCGGCGGACCCAGCGCCGAACGATGTAGGGCCAAACCGCGAGCGCTGTGGGGGTCCCCCCGGCCGAAGGCTGAGGACGTGCGCCGGCGCGGCCCCGACCCAGGCACATGGTGCGAGACCCGCACTGACCGCGCCGGATGGGGGTCCCCCCGGCCGAAGGCTGGGGGAGGGGGGCGGGCGGGGAACCGCCCGCCGCAGGCGCAAACGACTCGCACACAAAAACCCGGGCGGCCCGGCGCAGCCGTCAGGCGGTGCCACGGGCGACGTCGACGAGACGGAGGAAGTCCGCGACGGCGTCCCCCACGGCGGCGGCGTCCCACTCGAGGGCGGACGCCCCCACCGTGACCTCCGTCATGGCGACCCCCGGCACTTCCGCCTCCGCCCAGCGGCCGAAGAGCGCCGTCTTGGTCTCCTCGGCCTGCCGCACCGCGGCCTCGTTGAGGAGGTCCGGGGACTGTGCGAGCCACACCTGGAACTGGTGCGTGTGCGGCACGTCCGGGTGGACCCGGACCCAGCCCGCGCCCGCCGCGAGTGCGTCCCGCAGGGCCGCCGCGACGACCTTCGCGTGGGCCACGTACTCCGGCAGGCGCGGCAGTTCGTGGTCGAGCCCGTCGAGTGCCGCCAGCACCGCCGGCCACTGCTGGAAGACCAGCCCGCCGTAGCGGTGCCGCCAGGTGCGCGCCTCGGCGGCGAGGTCGGCGGGGCAGGCCAAGGCGGCGCCGGAGACGCCGCCGAGGGACTTGTAGAAGGAGACGTACACGCTGTCGGCGAGCCCCGCGATCTCGCCCAGGGGCTGCCCGAAGTGCGGCGGGCACTCCCACAGGCGGGCGCCGTCGAAGTGGACGACGGCGTCGCGCTCGCGTGCCGCGGCCACGGTGGCGGTGAGTTCGTCCCAGGTGGGGAGGACGAAGCCGGCGTCCCGGAGCGGCAGCTCCAGCATGAGCGTGCCGAAGGGCTCGTCCATGCCGCGCACCTCGTCCGCGTCCGGTATGCGGCGGGCCGTGGTGGGGTGGACGGTCCGCAGCCCGCTCAGCGCGGACAGCGCGCCGCGCTCGTGCACCTCGGGGTGGGCCAGCGGGTGCAGCGCGACGACCGGGTTGCCGGTGCGTCCCGCCCAGCAGCGCAGGGCGACCTGCTGGGCCATCGTCCCGGTGGGGAACCAGACGGCCTCCTCCGTGCCGAGCAACCCGGCCACCCGGTGCTCCAGTTCGGCGACGATCCCGTCGCCGTACATGTCCACGGGGCGCTCCAGGCCGTCCCGGCCGGCCAGTCTGGCCAGCCGTTCCCGCATCGTGGCGGGTTTCCCGTGGGACAGCACGCGGTCGCAGGCGCGTACGGCGGCGATGCGCCGCGCCTTCTCGTCATCGGCAGAGGTCATGGACCGATCCTGCCGCCCCGGAGGGCGCGGGGAAACATTCGCGTAGCATTGACGAGAACGTCCGGTACCCCCGTGAGGACTGGAACGGAAGGCCAGCGCAGCGTGAACGCATCGCACACCCCGGGGCCCCTGCCCCCCGACGTGGAGGCCCGCCCCGCGCGGCTCACGGTCGGCGTCGTCGGCGCGGGACGGGTCGGTACCGCGCTCGCGGCCGCGCTGAAGCTCGCCGGGCACCACCCGGTCGCGGCGTCGGGTGTGTCCGACGCCTCACGCCGCCGTGCCGCCGCCCTTCTGCCCGACGTGCCGCTCGTGGAGCCGGCCGAGGTGCTGGCCCGCTCCGAGCTCGTCCTGCTGACGGTGCCGGACGACGCGCTGCCGGAGCTCGTGACCGGCCTCGCCGAGACCGGAGCCGTACGGCCGGGCCAGCTGCTGGTGCACACCTCGGGCCGGTACGGCACCGGCGTGCTGCAGCCGGCCCTGCGCGCGGGCGCGCTGCCGCTGGCCCTGCACCCCGCGATGACCTTCACCGGCACCTCCGTCGACGTGCAGCGGCTGGCCGGCTGTTCGTTCGGCGTCACGGCACCGGTGGAGCTGCGGATGGCGGCCGAGGCCCTGGTGATCGAGATGGGCGGTGAGCCCGAGTGGATCGAGGAGTCGGCGCGCCCGCTCTACCACGCGGGCCTGGCGATCGGCGCGAACCACCTGGTCACCCTGGTCGCCCAGTCCATGGAGCTGCTGCGCGCCTCCGGCGTCGCCGAACCCGGCCGCATGCTGGGCCCGCTGCTCGGCGCGGCCCTGGACAACGCCCTGCGCTCCGGTGACGCGGCCCTCACCGGCCCGGTCGCCCGCGGCGACGCGGGCACGGTCGCGGCGCACCTGGCGGAGCTGCGCCGGCACGCGCCGGAGATGGTGGCCCCGTACGTCGCGATGGCCCGCGCCACGGCGGACCGCGCCCTGGCGGGCGGGATGCTGAAGCCGGAGTTCGCGGAGGCGCTGCTGGGCGTCCTGGCGGACGGCGCCGAGGGGGGAAAGCGATGACCAGGCTGGTGCACACCGCGCGCGAGCTGCGGGCGGCCGTCGAGGGCCGGCCCGGCGAGGTCGGGGTCGTCATGACCATGGGCGCGCTGCACGAGGGGCACGCGACCCTCGTGCGCACCGCCCGCGAGCGGGTGGGGGACGGCACCGTGGTCGTCACCGTCTTCGTCAACCCGCTGCAGTTCGGGCCGGACGAGGACTTCGACCGCTACCCGCGCACCCTCGACGCCGACGTCGAGACCGCCGGGCGGGCCGGCGCCGACCTCGTCTTCGCGCCCGCCGCCGACGAGGTCTACCCCGGCGGGCAGCCGCAGGTGCGGATCAGCGCCGGGCCGATGGGCGAGGGCTACGAGGGCGCCGTTCGCCCCGGCCACTTCGACGGCATGCTGACCGTCGTCGCCAAGCTGCTCCACCTGACCCGGCCGGACGTCGCCTTCTACGGCCAGAAGGACGCCCAGCAACTGGCCCTCATCCGCCGCATGGTGACGGACCTGGACTTCCCGGCCGAGATCGTCGGCGTGCCCACGGTCCGCGAGCCGGACGGCCTGGCCCTGTCCAGCCGCAACCGGTACCTCTCCGACGGCGACCGCGGGACCGCCCTGACCCTCTCCCGCGCCCTGTTCGCCGGGCGCGACGCGTTGGACGACGGGCCGGAGGCCGTACGGGCCGCGGCGCGGACGGTGCTGGAGAAGGGCGACGGCCTCGCCGTGGACTACCTCGCCCTGATCGACCCGCGCGACTTCACCGAGGCCGCCCCCGGCCACACCGGGCCGGCGGTGCTCGCGGTCGCCGCCAGGGTCGGCACGACCCGGCTGATCGACAACATCCCCCTGGAGTTCGGAGCCCGCCGATGAGCGGCACAGGTACAGGCATACGGCTGCACTCCCCCGCGCCCGGCTGGGCGCACGAGGCGGACGTGGTGGTGGTCGGCTCCGGCGTCGCCGGGCTGACGGTGGCGCTGCGCTGCGCCGCGCAGGGCGCCAAGGTCACCGTCGTCACCAAGGCGCGGCTCGACGACGGCTCCACGCGCTGGGCGCAGGGCGGCATCGCCGCCGCCCTCGGCGAGGGCGACACCCCGGAGCAGCACCTGGACGACACCCTTGTGGCGGGCGCCGGCCTCTGTGACGAGGAGGCGGTGCGCACCCTGGTCACCGAGGGCCCAGACGCCGTCCGCCGGCTGATCGCGACGGGCGCGCACTTCGACACCAGTGAGGCCACCGGCGAGATCCTGCTGACCCGGGAGGGCGGCCACCACCGCCGCCGGATCGCCCACGCGGGCGGCGACGCGACGGGCCTGGAGATCTCCCGGGCGCTGATCGAGGCCGTGCGCGAGGCCAGGATCGAGTTCATCGAGAACGCGCTCGTGCTCGACCTGCTGACCGACGCCGAAGGCCGTACCGCGGGCGTCACCCTGCACGTCATGGGCGAGGGGCAGCGTGACGGCGTCGGCGCCGTGCGGGCCCGCGCCGTGGTGCTGGCCACCGGCGGCATGGGGCAGGTCTTCTCGGCCACGACCAACCCGGCGGTGTCCACGGGCGACGGGGTGGCGCTCGCGCTGCGCGCCGGCGCGGAGGTCTCGGACCTGGAGTTCGTGCAGTTCCACCCGACGGTGCTCTTCCTCGGCGCGGACGCGGAGGGCCAGCAGCCGCTGGTCTCCGAGGCCGTGCGCGGGGAGGGCGCGTACCTCGTGGACGCCGACGGGGTGCGCTTCATGCAGGGCCAGCACGAGCTGGCCGAGCTGGCGCCGCGCGACATCGTCGCCAAGGGCATCATGCGCCGCATGCAGGAGACCGGCGCCCAGCACATGTACCTCGACGGCCGGCACTTCGGCGCGCGGATGTGGGAGCAGCGGTTCCCGACGATCCTGGCCGCCTGCCGCGCCAACGGCATCGACCCGGTCACCACGCCGATCCCGGTGGCGCCCGCGGCGCACTACGCCTCCGGTGGCGTCCGCACCGACCTGCACGGCCGCACCACGGTGCCCGGCCTGTACGCGTGCGGCGAGGTCGCCTGCACGGGCGTGCACGGCGCCAACCGGCTGGCGTCCAACTCCCTCCTGGAGGGGCTGGTCTTCGCCGAGCGCATCGCCGCCGACATCGCCGAGCACCCCGCGGCCCCCGGCGCCCCGGTGGTCCCGGAACCGGGCCGTTCCCCGCTGCTGCCCTCCGAGGCCCGCTTCGCGATCCAGCGGATCATGACGCGCGGCGCCGGAGTGCTGCGCAGCGCGGACAGCCTGGACGGCGCGGCGGCGGCGCTGAGCCGGATGTACGCCGACGCCGAGGAACTGCTGGAGCGCGACGGCAAGACGGCCGAGCCCTGCGTGGAGACCTGGGAGGCGACCAACCTCTGCCTGGTCGCCCGGGTCCTGGTCGAGGCGGCCCGCCGCCGTGAGGAGACCCGCGGCTGCCACTGGCGCGAGGACCGGCCCGGGCGCGACGACGAGAACTGGCGCCGGCACATCGTCGTCCGGCTCCCCGCCGGTGGTGCGGGGCTGCCCGCGGCACCCACTAGTCTCACCATCCGCACCACCCCCACAGCGGACCTTCCCGCCACCCGTCCTGGAACGGAGCACCTGCGATGAGCACGCCCGACCTCCCCCTCCTGCAGATCGGCGGCGGCGGTGGCTGCGGCGACGGCTGCGGCTGCGGTGCCGGCGACGACTACGCGCACGACCCGAACGAGTGCGGTCTCGACCCCGACCTCGCGCGGCTGCTCGTCGACGCCGGGCTGGACCCGGTGCTGGTCGAGGACGTCGCGCACATGGCCATCGAGGAGGACCTGGACGGCGGGGTGGACGTCACCACCGTGGCCACCATCCCCGAGGAGGCCCTGGCCACCGGTGACTTCACCGCGCGCGAGGCCGGCGTGGTCGCCGGGCTGCGGGTCGCCGAGGCGGTCCTGTCCATCGTGTGCACCGACGAGTTCGAGGTCGAGCGGCACGTCGAGGACGGCGACCGGGTCGAGGCGGGTCAAGTGCTGCTCTCCGTGCGCACCCGTACGAGGGACCTGCTGACCGCCGAGCGCAGCGCGCTCAACCTGATGTGCCGGCTGTCCGGGATCGCCACCACCACGCGCCGCTGGGCCGACGCGCTGGAGGGCACCAAGGCGCAGGTCCGCGACACCCGGAAGACGACCCCGGGCCTGCGCGCGCTGGAGAAGTACGCGGTCCGTTGCGGCGGCGGCGTCAACCACCGCATGTCGCTGTCGGACGCGGCCCTGGTCAAGGACAACCACGTGGTCGCCGCGGGCGGCGTGGCGGCGGCCTTCAAGGCCGTCCGCGAAGAGTTCCCCGAGCTGGCGATCGAGGTCGAGGCCGACACCCTGCACCAGGTCCGCGAGGTCCTGGAGGCGGGCGCGGACCTGATCCTGCTGGACAACTTCACCCCTTCCGAGACGGAGGAGGCGGTCGCCATCGTCGCGGGCCGCGCCCTGCTGGAGTCCTCCGGCCGGCTCTCCCTGGACAACGCCCGGGCCTACGCCGCGACCGGCGTCGACTACCTCGCCGTGGGCGCCCTGACGCACTCCTCGCCGATCCTCGACATCGGGCTGGACCTGCGGTCCGAGGGGTCGGAGCGGGACTGATGCTTCTCACCATCGACGTCGGCAACACCCACACCGTCCTGGGGCTGTTCGACGGGGACGAGATCGTCGAGCACTGGCGGGTCTCCACCGACGCGCGCCGCACGGCGGACGAGATGGCCGTCCTCATGCAGGGCCTGATGGGCATGCACCCGCTGCTCGGCGAGGAGCTGGGCGACAACATCCACGGGATCGCCATCTGCTCCACCGTCCCCTCGGTGCTGCACGAGCTGCGGGAGGTGACGCGCCGTTACTACGGCGACGTGCCGGCGGTCCTCGTCGAGCCCGGCGTCAAGACCGGCGTCCCGGTGCTCACCGACAACCCCAAGGAAGTCGGCTCCGACCGGATCATCAACTCCCTCGCCGCCGTCCACCTCTACGGCGGGCCGTGCATCGTGGTGGACTTCGGCACGGCCACCACCTTCGACGCGGTCACGACGCGCGGCGAGTACGCCGGCGGTGCCATCGCCCCCGGCATCGAGATCTCCGTGGACGCCCTGGGTGCCCGCGGCGCCCAGTTGCGCAAGGTGGAGCTGACCCGCCCGCGCAGCGTCATCGGCAAGAACACCATCGAGGCCATGCAGTCCGGCATCCTGTACGGCTTCGCCGGCCAGGTGGACGGCGTGGCCGAGCGGATGGCGCGGGAGCTCGCCGACGACCCGGACGACGTCACGGTCATCGCCACCGGCGGGCTGGCGCCGCTGGTGCTGGGTGAGTCGGCGGTCATCGACGTCCACGAGCCCTGGCTGACCCTGATAGGCCTCCGGCTGGTCTACGAGCGGAACGTGTCGACGACCTGACGGCCCGGCGGGCGCGGCCCGGCAGGCGGACGGGGGAGGCACGCGGCGCGCCCGGCCATATCTGGTTACGCGTATTTTGTTCGCTTAGTACGTAAAGTCAGACCATGCCCACGCCACACGGGTCCCGAGGCGGAATGGCGTTCAGCGCGGATGAACTGCGCGTGCTCCGGCGCGCCCTCTCAGCGGCCCTCCAGTCCAGCACCATGATCCCCACCCCCGACGAGGTCAGGGACTATCTGCGCCTCGCCGAGGACATCGACGAGGCGGCCCGCGAGGGCGGGCGGCTGCGGACCTTCCAGCTCGCGGAACTCGCCCGGTACCGCGCGGCGCTGCCGGGCAGCGCCGCCGGCTACCTCGAGCGGCTGACAGGCGCGCTCGACACCGGTTACGTGCCCCTGCCGGACGACCTCGCCGCGCTGCGCCGACTGCACGACGCGCCGTGCACGGACGCCGAGGCGCACCGCAGGCGGGCCGTGCTGCGCCGCTGCGAGCACCTGGCGGAACTCGACGTGCGCGCCCGCCTGGAGGCGCGCATCCCCGCTCCCTCACAGCCCTGCGGCACGCCCTCCACCGGCAGGGCCCGGCTGCGCGCGCTGCCCGGCGGACGGGCCGCCTCCGACGATCCCAAGCCGGGCCCCAAGCCCGAGCCGAAGACGCCCCCCGCCGAGCCGGCCGCGCCGGACCCCGGTGAGGAGAAGCGCAAGGTGCCCACGCCAGCCGAGATCTTCCCGCCGCGCCGCCGCACGCCGCCGCCCCCCGAGGAGCGGGCCACGGGCTGACGCCGGGTCACCGCACAACCTTCCGGAGACGTCACGGGTCCTTCCCGTGACGTCTCCCGTGCGTTCACGGGTGCGCCACCTGACCGTCGACTTCCTCAGGGGGAACCCGGCATGAGACTCATCCGGCTCGCGGTCTGCACCGCGGCCGCCGTCATGACCGCGACGGCGGGATCCGCCGTCATGGCGGGCGCGGCCTCGGCCGAGCCCCTCAGAGCCGAACTGCACCTGACCGCACCCGGCGACGTCGGGGTGGCGGCGACGAGCACCGCGTACAAGACGTTCGAGATCACCGCCCTGGTCCAGCGCTTCGACGACGGGCAGGTGCCGGAGCCCGCCCACGAGGTCGTCGTCACCATGGACCTCGCCGCCCTGGCCGGCGTCGTGGACGTGGCGCTCCCCGCGGACCTGTGCACCACCTCGGGCGCCACGGCCACCTGCTCGCTGGGCACGGTCGACCACGCCGGCACCGCGATACCCGTGAGGATGCGGGCCGCCTCCGGCTCCAGGACCGACGACGCCGCGACGCTGCGCTACTCGGTGAGCGCCAAGGACGCCGGGCCGGATCCCGACAGCATGACCGCCACCCGGATCACGGTCGGCAGCGGCCCGGACCTCGTCGTGCCGAAGTCGTCCACCGCCTCCGACGTGCGGCCCGGCGACACCCTCGACCTGCCGGTCGTCATCGCCAACGCCGGTGACCGGCCCACCCGCGGCGGCGTCTCCGTCCTGGTGCGGACCAACCTCACCCGCTCCTTCGGCACGGGCCTGGTGATGGCGGACGACTTCGGCAACTGCCGCCACGCCCCGGTGGGCCAGCCGGAGGACGCCTTCGTCTGCCACTTCGCCACCGACATCGCCCCGGGCGAGGTGTGGGAACTCGCGCAGCCGCTGAAGATCGAGGTCTAGTCCGGCGCCACCGACGGCAGGGTGGGCTACCAGGCCGACCTGATCGGCGGAAACCTCGACGACGACGCACAACTCGGCACCCCCGGCACCGGGGCGCCGCTCACCCTGGTCCGCAAGACGTCCGCCCCGGCGGCGAAGGACACGCGCGGCCCCGGGACGGCGGCCCGGAAGCTCGCCGCGCAGGAGGGCTGGGACGTCGACTACACCGACAACCTCGGCGGCCTGGACGTCACGATGTACGACCCCGAGGGCCCGGCCCCCGGCCACCGCGGGGCGGACCTGGTCGCGATCGGGGACACGGTCCGGGCGACCGTCGGCGAGCGGACGAAGGCCGTCGTGGGCCTGCGCAACGAGGGCGACGAGGCCGTGCGGGCACGCGGCACCAGCGGGACCGGGCCGGCCACCTGGGTCGCGGTGGAGATCCCCCGCGGGGTGCGGGTCACGGCGCGCGACGGCGCCTGCAGGCTGACCACGAGCGCGGACTGGGACGACTACCCGGGCGGCGTCACCTTCGGCGACGACCCGCAGGACGTCGCGCCCGTGCCGACCGGGACGATCTACTACTGCCACACACGCCACTCGATCGAGCCCGGCACCTCCCAGACCTTCTCCTTCACCCTCGTCGCGGACCGGGCACTGGAAGGGGCCACCGGCCTGGTCTTCGCGGCCTCGGACTACGGCGTCGACCGCAAGGGCCAGAAGAACAACGCGGGCGTCCTCACGGTCACGGCCGAGGCGTCGTCCGGCTCCGGCGGGAGCACCTCGGGCGGTTCCGGCGTGGCTCCGGCCGGCGGGACGGGCTCCCTCGCCGCCACCGGCGCGGGGCCTGTACGTCCCCTGGCGGCCGGCTCGGCGGCCTGCGCCGTCCTGGGCGCCCTCCTGATGGCGGCGGTCCGCCGCAGGGCGCGTACGGGCGCGTAGCCGCCCCTCAGCGACGACCGTGGCCCCGGCCCGCGACGACGCGGACCGGGGCCACGGCTTCGCCCGACCGGGGGGATACGTCCCCCGGTGGTGGTCCGCCGCGGGGCGCGGCAGGGGGCGTGGCTACCCTGGTGCCATGGACTACGTCTCCGCGCTCGTGCCCCCCACCGTGATGGCCATCGCGTTCACCTTCCTCATCCGGACGCTGATCAGGAGCCAGGGCGGGGTCAACAAGGCCAAGGAGGACGCGGTGGTCGACGCCGCGCTGTCCGGCGCGCAGCCCCCGGCCCAGCGGTCGGGCGGCATCGAGAAGCCCCGGGTGTGACCTCGGGATTTCCGGCATTCCGGGCATTGTGCCCGTAAGCAACTAGTATTCGGGTGTGCCCCGTCCATTGGGAGACCTCGAAGACGCCGTGATGAGCCGGGTGTGGCGCTGGAACCGCCCGGTGACGGTGCGCGAGGTGCTGGAGGATCTCCGCCGGGAGCGCTCGATCGCGTACACGACGGTCATGACCGTAATGGACAACCTTCATCAGAAGGGCTGGCTCCGGCGGGAAGCCGAAGGACGCGCCTATCGCTATGAGGCGGTTTCCACTCGGGCCGCTTACTCGGCGGCACTCATGCACGAGGCGTGGGCCGCCAGCGACAACCCCGCGGCGGCCCTTGTCGCCTTCTTCGGCATGATGTCGGCGGAACAGCGAGAAGCCCTCCGTGACGCAATGCGGGTGGTGCAATCCGCTGATCCGGGTGACCCCGGGGAGACGGGCGGATCGGACGGGCGATAGCGTCCGCACATGCGCGCCGCATCAAATGACGTCACCATCCGCCGGGCCCGGACGGCCGACGTGCCGGCTGTCCGGCGACTGCTCGACGCCTATGTCCGCGACCGCATCCTGCTCGACAAGCCGACGGTGACGCTTTACGAGGACATCCAGGAGTTCTGGGTGGCCGAACACGACCAGGACGCCGAAGTGGTGGCTTGCGGCGCATTGCACGTGATGTGGGAGGACCTCGCCGAGGTGCGCACCCTCGCGGTCGATCCGGCGCAGCACGGCAAGGGCGTCGGGCATCTCGTGCTGGAGAAGCTGCTGCAGACCGCGCGGTGGCTGGGAGTGCGGCGAATTTTCTGCCTCACCTTCGAAGTGGACTTCTTCGCGAAGCACGGCTTCGTGGAGATCGGCGAGACGCCGGTCGACGGTGATGTCTTCGGTGAGCTGCTGCGGTCAAAGGACGAGGGCGTGGCCGAGTTCCTCGACCTCGAACGAGTGAAACCGAACACCTTGGGCAACAGCCGGATGCTGTTGCATCTGTGAGGCTGCCCACGGCGTCCGTCCGGCACAACAGTATGTCCGAAACGTTCCCGCGGAAGGCCGCGGGGATGGTGGCCGGCCGGGAGCAGTTCGGGCAAGGGGTTTGAGTTTTCCGGGAAAAGGCGGTTTGCTTTTACCGGTTATCCGTATTCGATGAAAGGGAAGCCGGTGGCACAGAAGGTTCAGGTCCTTCTTGTTGACGACCTCGACGGCGGCGAGGCGGATGAGACCGTGACGTTCGCACTCGACGGAGTGACGTACGAGATCGACCTCACCACCGACAACGCCGACAAGCTGCGTGGTCTCCTCGGCCCGTACGTGGACAACGGCCGCCGTACCGGTGGCCGCGCCGGCCGGGGCCGCGCCGCGAAGGGCGCCTCCCGTGGGGGCGCCGCGAGCCAGGACACCGCGAAGATCCGCGCGTGGGCCAAGGAAGAGGGTTACGAGGTCAACGACCGCGGCCGTGTCCCCGCGCAGATCCGCGAGGCGTACGAGAAGGCGCACGGCTGATCGGTCCGGGCGACACGCAGCCGGACCCGGTGGCAGGCGGTCGCGAGCGCGGAGACCAGGGCCGTCAGGCCCACGGTCCCTCCGGAGCGTCCGTCCGCCGCGGGGTTGGGCTGCGTGCCGAGCGTCATGGCGGGCAAGGAGAACGGCGCGCCGGCGTGGCGCCCGCCGTCCGGAACGGGCGGCCGGAGCCAGGCCTGCGCGCCGTCGTCGTAGGCGGCCTCCCGCCCGCACAGCGGTACGAGGTCGAGCGGGATGCCGCTCCACTCCAGCCAGTCCAGCAGGCCGGGCAGTTCCTCGGCGCTGCCCGGGGCGACGAAGAAGCGCATCCGGTACCCCGCCAGGGCGACCGGTCCCGTCCGGGGCGCCGGGAAGCGGCCGAGCACCTCGTGCCCCGCCTGCGCGGGGACGTCGAGGGCGTCCGCGTGTTCCAGGGTCGCCGGGACCCGTGAGGCCTGCATGCCCTGCGCAACGCTCCCCGGGGGTCCCGGGTTACGAGGCGGGTCACCGGGAGTGCCCGGCCGGCCGGTTCCCGTCACCCTCCGTGAATCCCCAGGACGCAAGTCTGTTCGCCTATAGCAGACAGCGGGCGTGCTCCCGGCATGGACTGTCCGTGCGGGCGGGTAAGAAATACCTAGTGGGAACGGACGACGGCCATGTCGGACAGGCGGGGCGTTCGCCCTCGGCGTACTGGATAAAGGGCTATCCGCCTGGCCTGCGGGAACATCGTCTCGCACCATCGGGTTGAGGCTGTTGTCGACGGCGCGGGGGTTAACGACCTCGCAAGGTGTCGACGGTTGAAGTGAGCTGCCCCGCTGTGCGGGACTAGCATGCGGAAGGACAGGGAGGGGACACGCCCCTAACTGCCCGACCGCTCTGAGGAGCGATTAACGATGTTCGAGAGGTTCACCGACCGCGCGCGGCGGGTTGTCGTCCTGGCTCAGGAAGAAGCCCGGATGCTCAACCACAACTACATCGGCACCGAGCACATCCTCCTGGGCCTTATCCACGAGGGTGAGGGTGTCGCCGCTAAGGCCCTGGAGAGCCTCGGGATTTCGCTCGAGGCGGTCCGCCAGCAGGTTGAGGAGATCATCGGACAGGGGCAGCAGGCCCCGTCCGGCCACATCCCCTTCACCCCCCGGGCCAAGAAGGTCCTGGAGCTGTCGCTCCGCGAGGCCCTCCAGCTCGGCCACAACTACATCGGCACCGAGCACATCCTGCTCGGCCTGATCCGCGAGGGCGAGGGCGTCGCCGCCCAGGTCCTCGTGAAGCTGGGCGCCGATCTCAACCGGGTGCGGCAGCAGGTCATCCAGCTGCTCTCCGGCTACCAGGGCAAGGAGGCCGCCACCGCCGGCGGTCCGGCCGAGGGCACCCCCTCGACCTCGCTCGTCCTGGACCAGTTCGGCCGCAACCTCACGCAGGCCGCTCGTGAGACCAAGCTCGACCCGGTCATCGGGCGCGAGAAGGAGATCGAGCGCGTGATGCAGGTGCTGTCGCGCCGCACCAAGAACAACCCCGTCCTCATCGGCGAGCCCGGCGTCGGCAAGACCGCCGTCGTCGAGGGCCTGGCCCAGGCCATCGTCAAGGGCGAGGTCCCGGAGACGCTGAAGGACAAGCAGCTCTACACCCTGGACCTCGGCGCCCTGGTGGCCGGCTCCCGGTACCGCGGTGACTTCGAGGAGCGCCTGAAGAAGGTGCTCAAGGAGATCCGCACCCGCGGCGACATCATCCTGTTCATCGACGAGCTCCACACCCTGGTGGGTGCGGGCGCCGCCGAGGGCGCGATCGACGCCGCCTCGATCCTCAAGCCGATGCTCGCCCGCGGCGAGCTGCAGACCATCGGCGCCACCACGCTCGACGAGTACCGCAAGCACCTGGAGAAGGACGCGGCCCTGGAGCGCCGCTTCCAGCCCATCCAGGTCGCGGAGCCGTCGCTGCCGCACACCATCGAGATCCTCAAGGGCCTGCGGGACCGCTACGAGGCCCACCACCGCGTGTCCATCACGGACGCCGCCCTGGTGGCCGCGGCGACCCTCGCCGACCGCTACATCTCGGACCGCTTCCTGCCGGACAAGGCGATCGACCTGATCGACGAGGCCGGCTCCCGGATGCGCATCCGCCGGATGACCGCTCCGCCGGACCTGCGCGAGTTCGACGAGAAGATCGCCGACGTGCGCCGGGAGAAGGAGTCCGCGATCGACTCGCAGGACTTCGAGAAGGCCGCTTCCCTCCGCGACAAGGAGAAGCAGCTGCTCTCCGCGAAGACCAAGCGGGAGAAGGAGTGGAAGGCCGGCGACATGGACGTCGTCGCCGAGGTCGACGAGGAGCTGATCGCCGAGGTCCTGGCCACCGCCACGGGCATCCCGGTCTTCAAGCTCACCGAGGAGGAGTCCTCGCGTCTGCTGCGCATGGAGGACGAGCTGCACAAGCGCGTCATCGGCCAGAAGGACGCGATCAAGGCCCTCTCGCAGGCCATCCGCCGTACGCGGGCCGGTCTGAAGGACCCCAAGCGCCCCGGTGGCTCGTTCATCTTCGCCGGCCCGTCCGGGGTCGGTAAGACCGAGCTCTCCAAGACGCTCGCCGAGTTCCTCTTCGGCGACGAGGACGCGCTGATCCAGCTCGACATGTCCGAGTTCAGCGAGAAGCACACCGTCTCGCGGCTGTTCGGCTCCCCGCCCGGATACGTCGGCTACGAGGAGGGCGGCCAGCTCACCGAGAAGGTGCGCCGCAAGCCGTTCTCGGTCGTCCTCTTCGACGAGGTCGAGAAGGCCCACCCGGACATCTTCAACAGCCTGCTGCAGATCCTGGAGGACGGTCGCCTGACCGACTCCCAGGGCCGGGTCGTGGACTTCAAGAACACGGTCATCATCATGACCACCAACCTCGGCACCCGGGACATCTCCAAGGGCTTCAACCTCGGCTTCGCGGCCGCGGGTGACGTCAAGACCGGGTACGAGCGGATGAAGGCCAAGGTCGGCGAGGAGCTCAAGCAGCACTTCCGCCCCGAGTTCCTGAACCGTGTCGACGACATCGTGGTCTTCCACCAGCTCAGCGAGGAAGACATCATCCAGATCGTCGACCTCATGATCGCCCGGGTGGACGAGCGCCTCAGGGACAAGGACATGGGCATCGAGCTCAGCCCCGAGGCCAAGTCGCTGCTCGCCAAGCGCGGCTACGACCCCGTGCTGGGCGCCCGGCCGCTGCGCCGGACGATCCAGCGCGAGATCGAGGACGTGCTCTCCGAGAAGATCCTCTTCGGCGAGCTGCGCACCGGTCACATCGTGGTCGTGGGCACCGAGGGCGAGGGCGAGAACATCAAGTTCACCTTCCGGGGTGAGGAGAAGGTCGCCGTCGCCGACGCGCCTCCGGTCGAGGCGGCCGGCGGGCCGAACCTCAGCAAGGAAGCGTAACCGCAAGTAATCGCACAGCGAGCCGACCCCGTCCGCACATTAGTGCGGGCGGGGTCGTCGCGTTTTGCGTTCCCCATGAACCCACCCTTGTTGCGCCGGTTGCATTTGTGGAAAGGTGAGCGATGTTCAGCACGGACTCCTCCTTCTCCGTGCTCCGGCCGGTGTCGTGCCGTCATTCCGGCAGGCATTCGAAAAGATCAGCCGAGAGTGAGGAGAGGCCACCTTGCCCCTTCACCGGCGCCCCGGCCTCACCTCCCCCCACGTAGCTGCGTCCCGCGCCGGCACATTGGTTCGTACTTTTCCCGGCGGGGCGAACGCGGAAGGAAACTCTCGTTGAAGGAATCCCCGCACCCGAATTCCGCGCACCCAGGCCGGCTGTTCGGCGTACCGGACGAGGCGTTGTCCGGAGAGATCGGAAAGTCCCTGGGAAAGGAAGGCGCGCACCAGCCGTTCGAGGAGTTGCTGGCCCGCCATTGGCGGCCGGTCTCCGAGTACGCGGAGTTGTGCACGGTCTCCGGACACGCCGCCGGTATCCTCGCGGCGGCCGCGTTCACCCGGGTCTTCGTCGACACCCTGCGGCTGACCGGGCCCTCGGCGGCCTGGCGCCCCGAACTCCTGATCACCGTCCACAAGATCGCCGAGGAGTGGGCCGTCGACCGCCGCCGCGCCTGGCTCCACCGGCGGCTGCGTCCCCGGCCCGACCAGACCGACACCCGCCTGGCGGTACCGGAGAACCGCCGGCTGGCGAACCGGGCCTTCATGCGGCTGCCCGAGCCCGCCCGCTGCCTGCTCTGGCACGCCGAGGTCGACGCCGAGCCGCTCGACGTGCCGGCCGGGCTGCTGGGCATCGACCCGGAGCGGGCGGCGGCGCAGCTGGAGCTCGCCCGCACCCGCTTCCGCGAGGCCTGCGTCCAGGCGCACCGGGACCTCGCGCCGTACGAGGCCTGCCTGCAGTTCAGCCGTCTGCTGGACATCTCCATCCACCGCGGGGGCGCCGGTCTCGTACCCGACCTGCAGCGGCACATCGCCCGGTGCGACCACTGCCGGTACGCGGCCGAGCAACTCGACCACTCCGGGGACCGGCTCGGCGTGCTGATCGCCGAGGCGGTGCTGGTCTGGGAGGCGCGGGGCTACTTCGACTCCCGCCCCACCCGCCGGGCGGCGCGTGACAACGATGCCGAGAAGGGCTCCGGCGGTTCTCCCGGGCGGCGCCACGGCGGCCGCAGGCGCCGCGCCGCGAGCGGCGGCCGCCGGGGGCTCGCCGCGACCCTGCTGGGCATCGGCGGCTGCGCCCTGGTGACCGCCCTGGTGGTCGGCCTCACCACCGGCGACGGCGGCAGCGACGACCGTGCCTCCGGTACGGCGCCCACCGCGGCCACGGCGTCCCCCACCGCCTCGGCCTCGGTCACCACTTCGGACACCGCGCCGGGCACGGTCACCGCCGACCCCGCCCCCACCGACGGGCTCCGCGGCCGGCTCCGGAACAACGGCGACGACCTGTGCATCGACCTGTCCGGCCGCCGCACCGTGATCGGCACCGGGGCGGCCACCGCGCGCTGCGACTCCGGTGCCACGCAGTTCTGGTCGTACGAGCCGGACGGGCTGATGCGGAGCGTCGCCCAGCCCGCGTACTGCCTCAACTCCCACCGCGGCCCCGCGCTGGAACTGGGTCTGTGCACGGCGTCCTTCGTCACCGGCGCCGAGGACGTGCGCTACGACCTCACCCTGACCGGGGACCTCATCCCCCGCTGGAACCAGCAGCTCGCGGTCGCCCCCGAGGGCCGCGAGCCGGGTGCGGAGGTCGTCCTGCGGCCCCGCGACGGCCGGCCCGTCCAGCGCTGGACCTTCGACACCTCCGTCGCCCCGCCCCGCTTCCAGTCGGTGGCGTACACCACCGGCTCGCAGCTGCTCGCCGGCTCGACCCGGGTGGCCGCGCCGCCCTCGGCGCCGCCGAGCCCGACGCCCACGGCCACCGGTTCCCCGGCCCCCGGCGGGGAGCCCTGCGAGGGGGACTGCGACGGCGGCGGCGACGGCCGGGGCCACGGCGGCTGGGACGGCTGGGGGGACCGGGACGGCGGCTACCGCCCCTGACCCGGTCCCGGGACGACGGTCACGTGCGCGGGCAGCCGGTCGGCCCCGGCGAGGCGGTCGGCCGGCAGCGGGATGCGCACGGTCAGCGACCCGGGGTGGGCCGCGAGCGGTGACAGGTCGAACCGTCCGTCGGCCGGGGCGGCCAGCTGCAGCTCCCGCAGCGCGGGCAGCCCGCCGATCGACCCCCAGTCGGCGGGCGTGCCCGGACCGAGCAGCGCGAGCCTGCGCAGGCCCCGCTGGCCCGCCAGGAAGCGCAGGTCGGGCAGCGCGCAGTCCTTCAGCCTGACCTCGGTGAGGGCGAGCCCGGCCACGTACCCGGTCAGCTCGTCCACGGGCAGGTCGCCCCGCAGGTCGAGGCGGGTGGGCCGCAGACCGAGCCTGCGCAGCTCGCGCAGCTGGTCGGCGGAGCGGACGGTGAAGTCCAGGCCTTCCGGGTCGAGACGGGCGACGACCTCCTGCGCGTACACGGCGCAGTCGAAGCGGTGCCAGGACCACATCAGCTGGGCGCGGACACGCACGGACGGGTGCGCGGCGAAGCGGCCCAGATAGCCGGCGGCCCGGTCCGAGGGCAGGTGGCAGGCCGTGACCACGACGTGGAGGGCGTCCTCGTCGCCGAGCCCGCCGGGGCCGGGGAGCAGGTCCAGGACGAGCGGTCCGGCCTCCGCCAGGGCGCGGGCCTCGGCCGCGTCGGCGGGCGGGACCAGCGCGGCGGCGCGGCGTTCCACGGCCCCGCGCACGGCCGGGTCGAGTGCGGTGGCGTGCTCCAGGCAGGCGGCGGCGAGCAGGTGGAGCCGTGCCCGGGTGCGCCGGTCCGCGGCGAGGTCACCGCGGTCGAGGAGGTCCTGGAGGATCGCGACCCGCTCGCCCGGGCGGGCGAGCGCGACGGCCATGCGCAGGACGTCCTCCCACCGGTCGTCGGCGGCGTGGGCGGCGAGCAGCCCGAAGTCGCCCTCCTCGACGGCGGCGCGGGCGCCCAGGTAGTCCTGGAAGGTGCGGTGCACGAAGTCGACCGTGCCGGGTGCGGGCCGGCGCAGCACGCCGCCTCGGTCGAGGAGGTGGGTGAGGACGGCGGCGGCGTCGCCGAGCGCGGCGGCCTCGGGCACGGCGGGCAGTGCCCGCGCGACGACGGCCTCGGCCCGGTCGAGGTCCATCTCGGTGCGGCCGTTGCGGACCAGCCAGTGCGCCAGCCGCTGCAGCAGCTCGATCTGCGCCTCCTCGCGCAGCGGCACGACCGCCGCCTCCCGTTCCCGGTCCCGGCGGACCAGCAGCATCGACAGGGCGGCGGCGTACAGGTCCTTCCTGGCCCGCGGGAGGTAGCCGCGGCGGTCGTGGTGCAGGGCGCAGATCAGGCCGCACATCAGGGGGTTGGTGGCGAGCCGGCCGAGGTCCGGCTCGGCTCGTACGGCGCTCAGCAGCCCGTCGGCGTACCCGGCCGCCTCCGGCCCTGCGGCGGCGTGCCAGCGGCGGACGAAGGCGGCGACGTCGGCGGGGCCCATGGGGGTCAGGGCCAGCTCGGTGAAGCCCTCCCCGGCCAGCCAGTCCTCCCGTACGGCGGAGGGGCGGGAGGTGACCAGCCAGCGGTTGCCGGGATGGGCGTCGAGCAGGTCGCGGAGCCAGGCCCGGGCGCGGCGGCGCTCGGACTCGGGGATCTCGTCGATGCCGTCGACCAGCAGCAGCCCGCGGCCCTCCGTCAGGACCCGGGTCTCCCAGCCGGCGGGCTGCGTGCCGGCGAGCGGGCAGCCGGCGGCGGCGAGGAAGCCGGGGGGCGCGGGCAGGCGTTCGCCGTGGCGGGTGAGGGTGCGCAGCGGGAGGACGAAAGGGATCCGGTCCTCCAGGTACGCCATGCCCTCGTCCGGGTCCTGGCGCGCGCAGGCGATCGCCAGCCACTGCACGAGCGTGGTCTTCCCCGACCCGGCCTCGCCGCGCAGCAGGACCCGCTCGTGCGCGGCGAGCGCACGGTCGGCGGCGCGGGGTCCCCCGGGCCCCTCCGTCCCGCCGTCCTGAGGCCCGCCGTCCGGGGGCCCGCCCACCGGGGGCCCGGCGGACGGTGCCGCCTCCAGGCTGAGGTAGGCGGTGTCCAGCGGCCAGCGGTCCGGGGTGTCCGCCAGGTCGAGGCCGTGGATCGTGAGCCGGCCGTGTTTCTTCGCGACGTACGCCAGGTAGCGCCGCTCGAAGGCCGCGTCCTCGCCGCCCGGCAGCGGGGTGCGGGCGATGAGCTCGTCGACGCGGGCGGTCAGGTCGCCCAGCGTCCGGCTCTGCTCGACCAGGGTGGCGGCGACGAAGGTCGAGCGCTGGGTGAAGAAGTGCAGGATGTGCAGGCAGGCCGTGTCGAGCAGCCGTTCGTGGAAGTGCGCCCCGTCGGCGCTGAGCTCCCGTTCCGGGGACCCGGCCGCACGGCGCAGCGCGCGGGCGAACGCGGTGTGCCCGAGGCCCACGGCCTGCAGGTCGGTGAGGTCGAGGTCGCCCAGGGCCCGCAGGGAGGCCGCGAGGGCGTCCGCGACGGCGGTCTCCTCGTCGGCGCCGACGGGGCGTTCCCCGGTGCGCAGGGCCTGGTGCACCAGCTTGGCGGCCAGGGCGCGCAGGTCCGCGTCGGTGAGGGTGCGCTTCTCGCCCCTGAAGGAGACGCGGGAGGAGATGCGGACCGGCCGGTCCACGAGGCCCGCGCCGGGGCCCTCGGCCACGAAGAGCCTCTTGAGCAGTGGCCCCGCGACAGCCGACGCCAGCCGTACGCCCACGGCAGAAGGATCCACGTTCCCGCCCCCCGTCGCGCGGTTCGCGCGGTTTTCCCTTTCCCGCGCTCCGCGTGCTCCCGGATTTCCCATTCCGTGTGACCCGGGCCACGGGACCTAGGTCCCGAAGGGCAATTCCCTTTGGTCCCGGGGCCGGTGACGTGACCCACGTGACCTGGGCCACGTACGAATCACCATAGGGGACAGAACCCTTGCCGCAGGCGGGGAAGCGGGGCACGGGCGGTGCAACCTACGAAAGACGGTAGTAATCGGGGGGGTTTGTCCGGGGCTGGAATGTCGGGTTACCAAGGGATCGCGGCGAACACGTCGCAATGTACTTGTCCGGCTATTTCCGCGAGGTAATTCCGAATGCGTATGCCCAAGATCTCGAACTCCGTCTTCCGCGGCCGTCGCACCGTCGTCACCGCCGGCGTCTGCGCCTCGCTGGCACTCGGTGCGGCAGGGACGGCCATGGCGGAGACGCGGGACGGGAGCCTGCTGGGCCTCGGCGCGGCCGGGAAGCTGGCGGACGTCACCCGGGCTCAGGCCGACGTGCAGCAGCGTGCCGCCGCCGTGAAGGCCGACCGTCACGCGCGCGCCGAGCTGCACTGGAAGCACCGGAACCACGTGGCGCAGTCCGCGAAGAGCGCCCCGCAGCAGCAGAGCCGCAGCAACAGCGCCTGGTCGGTCCCGGTCAAGAAGTACGCGCTGTCCGCCGGTTACATGCAGAACGGCGCCCGCTGGGCCCACAAGCACTCCGGCCAGGACTTCGCCGTGCCGATCGGCACCAACGTCCACGCCGTGAGCGCCGGCACCGTGGTCGAGGCGGGCTGGGGCGGCGCCTACGGCAACAACATCGTGATCCGCCACGCCAACGGCATGTACTCGCAGTACGGCCACCTGTCGAAGATGCAGGTGCGCATCGGCCAGCACGTCGGCCAGGGCCAGCAGATCGCGCTGTCCGGCAACACCGGCAACAGCACCGGCCCCCACCTGCACTTCGAGATCCGCAAGACCCCGTACTACGGCTCGTCCGTCAACCCGCTGCCCTACCTGCGGGCTCACGGCGTGTCGGTCTGACCCCGGTAGGTCTGGGCGATCAGTTCCTGGGCGACCTCGAGGACGGCGGCACGCTTCTCCTCGGGGTCGCCCTCGAGGTTCTGCATGGCGAACATCCCCGCGTGCATCGCGAAGACCGCGGTGATGGAGCGCACCTGGTCGGTCAGCGGCGCGTCCGGGTCCTTGAGCAGGGAGTGGACGGCGAGCAGCTTGGTCTTGAAGGTCTCGCCGATGCTCAGGTCGCGGACGGTGGCCTGGTTCTCCTGGATGAAGCGGAACAGCGGTCCGGCGCTCCACAGCGCGTCCGCGTAGCGGCGCAGCACCTCGCACTTGGTCTCCAGGGTGCGCGGCTGCTCCGTGGCCCAGGCGATCAGCTCGTCGACCGGTGAGGCGAGGTCCTCGACGATGCTGTTGAGGATGTCCTCCTTGGTCCTGAAGTGGTAGTACAACGCCGCTTTGGTCACGTCCAGGTGCTCGGCGATCTCGCGCAGGGACGTCTTCTCGTATCCCTGCTCGGCGAAGAGTTGCAGCGCGACGTCCTGGATGCGGCGTCGCGTATCACCTCTGCGTGCGTGGGGCGTTGCCATGGGCGAACTTTAACTTACTTGACGCCCGGCTAGTAAGCCGCATACTGTCAGGGTGCCCCAGGCAACTAGCCGGGCGGCAGGTAAGCAACCGAAGACAGGCAAGAAACAAGTAGGGGAGCTTGTGATGGCGGACACCGCCGACACCCCGCAGCGCAGCGTGCGCGTGGTGTTGTTCGGGCTCATGATCGCGATGTTGCTCGCGATGCTGGACAACATGATCATCGGCACCGCGATGCCCACCATCGTGGGCGAGCTGGGCGGCCTGGAGCACCTTTCGTGGGTGGTCACCGCGTACACGCTGGCCACCGCCGCATCGACGCCCGTCTGGGGCAAGCTCGGCGACCTGTACGGCCGCAAGGGCATCTTCATGTCGTCGATCGTGATCTTCCTGATCGGATCGGCGCTGTCCGGCATGGCGCAGGACATGGGCCAGCTGATCGCCTTCCGCGCCGTGCAGGGCCTGGGCGCCGGCGGTCTGATCGTCGGCGTGATGGCGATCATCGGTGACCTGATCCCGCCGCGGGAGCGCGGCAAGTACCAGGGCATGATGGCCGGCGTCATGGCGGTCGCCATGATCGGCGGACCGCTCGTCGGTGGCAGCATCACCGACAACTGGGGCTGGCGCTGGAGCTTCTACATCAACCTCCCCCTCGGCGTGGTCGCCCTGTTCATGATCTCGGCGGTGCTGCACCTGCCGAAGAAGCAGATCAAGACCAGCATCGACTACCTCGGCACGGTGCTGCTCACCGTCAGCATCACCTCGCTGGTCCTGCTCACCACCTGGGGCGGCAACCAGTACGCGTGGGGCTCGCCGCAGATCCTGGGCCTGCTGGTGCTCGGCCTGGCCGCGCTGGCCGCCTTCCTCTTCGTGGAGAACCGCGTCGCGGAGCCCGTCATCCCGCTGCACATCTTCCACAGCCGCAACTTCTCGCTGATCTCGGTGATCGGCTTCCTGGTCGGCTTCGTGATGTTCGGCGCGATGACCTTCCTGCCGCTGTACCAGCAGACCGTCCAGGGCGCCTCCGCGACCAACTCCGGCCTCCTGCTGCTGCCGCTGCTGCTGGCGATGATGGTCGTCTCGCTGATCGCCGGCCGGATCACCACCCAGACCGGCAAGTACAAGATCTTCCCCATCGTCGGCGGCGGCCTGATGACCGTCGGCCTCTACCTGCTGTCCACGATGGACACCGGCACCACCCGCTTCGTCTCCGGCCTGTGGATGGCCGTGCTCGGCGCGGGCATGGGCTTCCTGATGCAGATCACGATGCTGATAGCGCAGAACAGCGTCGAGATGAAGGACATGGGCGTCGGCTCCTCGTCCTCCACCCTCTTCCGGACGATCGGCGGCTCCTTCGGCGTCGCCCTCTTCGGCGCGATCTTCACCCACCAGGTGCAGAACACCATGACGGACCGCCTCGGCGACGCCGCCGCGGGCGCCGCGTCCGGCTCCGCCCAGCTGGACCCGGCGGGCCTGGCCAAGCTGCCCCCGGCCGTCAAGGACGCCTACCTCCACGCCGTCGCCGGCGGCACGCACCACGTCTTCCTGTGGGGCGCGGCGGTCAGCGTCATCGGCTTCCTGCTGGCCTTCTTCGTCAAGGAGATCCCGCTGCGCTCGGCGCCGGCCACGCCCAGCACCGAGGAAGCGGTCGCCGCGGTCGAGGTCGTCTGAGCCACCGGCCCACCCCGCTCCACCCGCTGCCGATGCTCGCACGGGGGTCGTCGTCCGACCCGCGTGCGGGCATCGTCCGTTCGGCGGACAACCTGCGGCCCATGGCGTGGGACGGCTGCGTCGGACCCGCCGTCACTCGCGGGGCAGCAGCAAGCGGGCGACCGCGCCGCCGCCCTCCTCCTCGGGCACGTTGCGGAAGGTGAGGCGGGCGCCGAGGACGCGGGTCTGACCGGTGGCGATGGTCAGCCCCAGGCCGTGGCCGCTGCCGGCCCGGTCACTGCTGCCCGTGCGGAAGCGGCTCGGGCCGTCGCGGAGCAGGTCGCGGGGGAAGCCCGGGCCGTGGTCGCGGACCTCCACGTACGGGCCGTCGACGGTGACCTCGACCGGCGGGCGGCCGTGCCGCCCGGCGTTCGCCAGCAGGTTGCCCAGGACGCGCTCCAGCCGGCGCGGGTCGGTGCGGACGACGGCGTCGTCGCGGACGGTCACGGTCGCCTCGGGAGCGGCGGCCGCGACCCTGCGCCGCACGAAGTCGCCGAGCGCCACGTCCTGGAGGTCGGCCTGCTCGGCGGCGCCGTCCAGCCGGGCGACCTCCAGGACGTCCTCGACGAGCGTGCGCAGCGCCTGCGAGCGGTCCCTGACCAGCTCGGAGGGGCGGCCCGGCGGCAGCAGCTCGGCCGCGGTGACCAGCCCCGTCACCGGGGTGCGCAGCTCGTGGGCGATGTCCGCGGTGACCCGGCGCTCCGCCTCCAGCCGGCCGGCCAGGACGTCCGCCATGGCGTCCACGGCGCGCGCCAGCTCGTCCGTCTCGTCCCGGACCCGGCCGCCGATCGCGTCGCGCACCCGTACGTTCGTCTCCCCGTCGGCCACCCGGCCGGCCGCCTCGGCCGCCTTGCGCAGCCGCCGGGACAGCTGCCCGCCGATGAGCACGCCCAGCGCCGTGCCGCCCACGACGACCGCCGACGAGCCGATGACCAGCGCCTGGTCCAGGTCCTCCAGGACCGAGAAGCGGTCGGTGAACGCCGAATTGAGGGACAGGACCTTGCCGTCCGCCAGCGGGGTCTCCGCCCACACCACGGGCGCGCCGCCGGTGTCGGAGACGTAGGTGGCGCGCTTGCCCTCCCGGGCCAGCCGCTTCAGCGGCGCGGGCAGGTCCGGGTCGTCCAGCCGGGCGTCGAAGGTGAGCCGGCCGGTGGACTCGTAGATCCGCTGGGCGAACTGCACCCGCTCGTTCTGCACGTCACGGGAGTTGTCGATCATGCTGGCCCGGGCCGCGTTGTGCACCACCAGGCTCAGCACCAGCGCGACCAGCGCCGACACCACGGCGATCGCCACGCAGACCTTCCAGCGCAGCCCGATCTTCGGCAGCGGACGGGGCCTCCTCGCCGCGGGGCCCCCGGGACGCGCGGTCACCGCGTCAGCCCCTGAGCTTGTAGCCGAAGCCGCGCACCGTCTCGATGCGCTCCTGCCCGATCTTCGCCCGCAGCCGCTGCACATGGACGTCCACCACCCGGGTGTCGCCGCCCCATTCGTAGTCCCAGACCCGCTCCAGCAGCCGGTCCCGGGACAGCACCGTCCCCGGCGCCGCCGAGAACTCCAGCAGCAGCCGCATCTCCGTGGGCGTCAGCGCCAGGCGGTCACCGGCGCGCCGCACCTCCATCCCCTCCGGGTCCACCTCCAGGTCCCCGAAGGCCAGCACCCCGGCCCCGGCCGGGGGCTCGTCCGCCGCGGCCACCCGGAAGCGCCGCAGCACCGCCCGCATGCGGGCGGTCAGCACGGCCCCGTCGAAGGGCTTGGTGACGTAGTCGTCGGCACCCGCCTCCAGGCCCAGGACGACGTCGATCGCGTCGGCCCGCGCCGAGAGCATGATCACCGGCACCGTCGACTCGTCCCGGATGCGCCGGCACAGGCTCACCCCGTCCAGGCCCGGCACCATCACGTCCAGCAGCGCCAGGTCAGGCTGCCGGGCCCGGAACGCCTCCAGCCCGGCCAGGCCGTCCGGCACGGCGGTCACGTCGAAGCCGTCGCGCTCCAGCGCCAGCGTCGTTGCCTCGCGGATGACGTCGTCGTCCTCGACGAACAGGACGTGCGTGTCAGCCATGCGGACCGCTCCCGGTGTCGTCGTCCGTCTCGTAGTCGCGGTGGGAGAACGAGACCTCCTCGAAGCGGGAGCCGTTCCACCGGTACGTGGTCACGTCCTCGCCCGAGGGGTTGGAGACCGCGTCCTGCGGCTCGTACACCTGGTGGGTCACCTTCAGGGTGCCGTCGCCGATCTCGGCGAAGACGGGGGGCTGCTCGTCGGCGAAGACGTTGACGTACGCGCCGTCCACACGGCGGTAGACGTAGGTCCCGATGCCCACGCTGTCCGCGCAGGTCGAGACGGTGACCACCAGGTCCGTGCCGTCCCCGCCGGTCAGCCGGCCCGAGCGGCGGTCCACCGGGTACGGCTGCTGCGCGGGCTTCGGGCGGGTCCCCGCACCCGTGGACGGCGCGGCGCAGGCCACCAGGCTGTCCCGGATGTCCCGGGCCACCTTCGGGTCGTGCTTCACCAGGCGCACCACGTCCGCGGTGGCCTTGGCGTCCACCGCCCGCGGGTCCGCCGACCGCCCGCCGTCCAGCGTGCGGGCGTCAGGTACCGGCGCCGACACCGAGGGGGACGGCAGGGCCGGGGAGGCGACCGCGGCGGTGCCCTCCTCGCGCACGCCGCCGGCGTCGCGGCAGCTGGTCACGGCGACGAGTGCCCCGCACACCGCGACAGCGGCGGCGGCGGTACCCACCGGGACTACGCTGCGGCGCACACGCCCTCCGTCCTGCCCGTGACGGGCTCCACGGGCCTTCCGTATCCGTTGCTCTGCCGCTCGAGCTCGGCGCGCAGCCGCGCCAGCGCCCGGTGCAGGGTGCTCTTCACGGTACCCACCGACATGCCCAGCGCGTGCGCCGTCTCCTCCGTGCTGAGCTGCCGGTAGTGGCGCAGCAGCACCACCTGGCGCTGCTTGGGGGCCAGCATGCCGAGCGCGTCCAGCAGCATCGCCCGGTCGGCCCGCTGGTCGGCGCCGTCGTCCACGGAACCCTCCGGCAGCTCGGGGGTCGGCACCTCCTCCAGCCGGCGGGCGCGCCACCACTCGGTACGGGTGTTGATCATCACCCGGCGCATGTAGGCGTCGGCCAGGTTCTTGTCGGCGATGTCGCCCCAGCGCGGGTAGGTGCGGGCCAGCGCCGTCTGCACCAGGTCCTGGGCGTCGATCGGGTCGGGGACGAGCCGGCGCGCGCTGCGCAGCAGGGCCTCCTGCCGGTTCCGCACGTACTCCTCGAAGTCCATGACCTGGGCTGTCCCCTGGGCGTTCGCCGCCATGGCGTCCCTCCGTCCGGCGCGCTTGATTACGACCTGGTCGACGCTACGGAGCGGATGTACGGCTTTCGCGACCACCGCCGCACAGCGGACCCACAGCCACCCATCGGTTGTGTAACGACAGGGCCGTCCGGAGTGTGCGCCGCTCAGCCGGGCAGCCGGTACAGACCGTCCTCGAGGGGTTCCACCAGGCCGTCGGCGACCAGGCCGTCCAGGGCCCGGGCGCGCTGGACGGGCTCGTGCCACACGGCGTCCAGCTCGGCCTGCGCCACCGGCTCCGTGGCCTCGCGCAGCACGGCCAGCAGCCTGCCCCGGACCTGGCGGTCGGTACCGGCGTACGTCTGGCCGCGGCGGGGCGGGCCCTCGTGCGCGGGGGAGCCGGCCAGCCGCCAGGCGCACTGCCCGGCGATCGGGCAGCGCACGCACTCGGGGCCGCGGGCGGTGCAGATCAGGGCGCCCAGTTCCATCGTGGCCGCGGCCCAGCGGGCGGCGGTGGCCTCGTCGGCGGGGAGCATCCGGTGGGCGATCCGGCGCTCGGCGGCGGTCGTCGCGTTCGGCGGGTACTCCACACCGGTCACGGCGCGCGCGAAGACCCGGCGCACATTGGTGTCCAGCACCGCGTGCCGCTGCCCGTACGCGAAGGAGGCCACCGCGGCGGCCGTGTACTCGCCGACCCCCGGCAGGGCCAGCAACTCGGCGTGCTCCGTCGGCACTTCGCCGGCGTGCAGCTGGGCGATCGCGGTCGCCGCGGCGTGCAGTCGCAGCGCCCGGCGCGGATAGCCGAGCCGGCCCCAGGCGCGGACCGCCTCGCCGGAGGGCTCCGCCGCGAGGGCGCCGGGCGTGGGCCAGCGCTCCAGCCACGCCCCGTACACCGGCAGGACCCGGCTGACCGGGGTCTGCTGCAGCATGAACTCGCTGACCATGACGCCCCAGGCGCCCGCTTCGGGACGGCGCCACGGCAGGTCCCGGGCGTTGTCGTCGAACCAGTCGATCACGGGGGAGTGCAGCTGCTGGTGGTCGCGGTCGTCGTTCATAGCGCCTCCGATCCTACGTCCCCGGGACCGCCGTGGCGGGCAGCGCGAACGGGTGGGGGAGCTCCCCGGAACGGAGGGGAGATCTGCTGATCAATCACACAAGTTGCCAGCGTGCCGCGCGTGCCTTGGTCCGATTCAAGGGAAACCGCATAAGGTTTGCGCGTGGGCTCAATGCGCAATCCCGTGGGACCTCTCCCGTCCTCCATCTACTGGCGGCGACGGGCGGTTGTGCTGCTCCTGGTCGGGCTGCTCACCGTCCTGGTCGTATGGGCCGTCAACTCCCGTGACGGCGGGGGGAACAGCGCCAACGGGCCGGACGGCCGTTCACCCGCGCCGTCCATCACCCCCGGCCCGTCCGCGAGCGGTCCGCTCAACAGCTCCCGCCCGGGCGGCTCGGTCGGCGGTGGCTCCGGCGGCGACGACGGCGGTGACGCCACGGACGGCGGCAGCGGCGACTCCGGCGCCACGGACGGCAGTTCGCAGGGCGCCGACTCCGGTGCCACCGACGGTGGTACGGACGCCGGTGCCTCGGGCGCCGCGGACGCGGGTGGTTCCGGCGGCAGTGGCGGTGGGAGCGGCAGCGGCGGTGCGCAGTTGCCCGCGGGCTCCTCGCTGCCGAACTGCGGGCCAGGCGTCTCGCTGAGCGTGCGCAGCACCGACAACGCCTACGAGCCCGGTGAGCGGCCGCGGTTCACGCTGACCGCGACCAACCCCTCCGCCACCGCCTGCAAGCTGGACTTCGGCCCGGACTCGGCGGTCTTCTCCATCAGCGACGTCAACGACCACCATGTGTGGGCCAGCGACGACTGCCCCAAGAGCCGTGCCTCGTACCTGCTGCAGGTCCCGGCGGGCGGCTCGACCTCGTACGACGTCGAGTGGGACCGCCGGACGAGCTCCCCGCAGTGCGCCACGCCCAAGGGCGGGGCGGCCCCGTACGGCACCTACCTGCTCGAGGTGAAGCTCCCGGGCCGCTCCGCGAAGCAGACGTCCTTCGTCCTGAAGAACGTCTAGGACGTCCGGGGCGGCCAGGACGCCCGGACGTCCGGCCCGGGGCCGGACCCCCGGGCCTCAGACGTAGCGTTCCAGGATGGAGGACTCCGCGAGGCGCGACAGCCCCTCGCGGACGGAGCGGGCCCGGGCCTCGCCGACGCCGTCGACCGTCTGAAGGTCGTCCACGCTCGCGGCGAGCAGCTTCTGCAGCCCGCCGAAGTGCTCGACCAGCCGCTCCACGATCGTGTTCGGCAGCCGGGGCACCTTTGCCAGCAGCCGGTAACCGCGCGGCGAGACCGCGGAGTCCAGCGCCTCGGGGGAGCCGGCATAGCCCAGCGCCCTTGCCACGGTGGGGAGTTCGAGCAGCTCGCCCTGGGGCAGCGAGTCCAGTTCGGTGAGCGCCTCGGCGACCGTGCGGCTGCGCTTGGCGGTCGGCTCCGGCACGTAGTCGCGGACGACCAGCTCGCGCTCGGGCTCGACGCCCGCGATCAGCTCGTCCAGCTGCAGGGAGAGCAGCCGGCCGTCGGTGCCCAGCTCGACCACGTACTCCGCGATCTCCGTGGCGATCCTGCGCACCATCTCCAGGCGCTGCGCGACCGCCGTGACGTCCCGGACGGTGACCAGGTCCTCGATCTCCAGGGCGGAGAGGGTGCCCGCGACCTCGTCCAGGCGCAGCTTGTAGCGCTCCAGGGTGGCCAGCGCCTGGTTGGCGCGGGAGAGGATGGCCGCCGAGTCCTCCAGGACGCGGCGCTGACCGGCCACGTACAGGGCGATCAGCCGCATCGACTGGCTGACGGAGACGACCGGGAAGCCGGTCTGGATGGAGACCCGCTGCGCGGTGCGGTGGCGGGTGCCGGTCTCCTCGGTGGGGATCGCCGCGTCCGGCACCAGCTGGACCCCGGCCCGCACGATCTTGGTGATGTCCCGGTCGAGGATGAGGGCGCCGTCGAGCTTGCACAGCTCGCGCAGCCTGGTGGCGCTGAACTCGACGTCCAGCACGAAACCGCCGGTGCACAGTGATTCGACGGTCTTGTCCATGCCCAGCACGATGAGGCCGCCGGTGTTGCCGCGCAGGACCCGCTCGAGGCCGTCCCGAAGGCCGGTGCCGGGGGCCACGGCGCTCAGGGAGGCGCGCATCAGACCCTCACCGCCCGAGCCCTCGCGACTCCAGGCCTTGCCGGGAGCTGACGCCCGGTCGTTGGCTGCCACTGCTCTCCTCCGGTCGTACGGATGCCCGGATGGGCGAGACCAGGGCAAAGTTTACCGTCGGAAGGGTCAGGGACGTGGGGCCCTCTTGGGCAGGACGCGCAAGGCGTCCCCTATGTCCGCCACCTCCGTCACCTTCATCCCCGACGGGATCTTCCCCGGGTCCGGCGGCACGAGGGCGTGGGTGAAGCCCAGCCGGGCCGCCTCGGCGAGCCTGCGCTGCACCCCGGTGACCCTCCTGACCTCGCCCGCCAGGCCCACCTCACCCACCGCGACCAGGTTCTTCGGCAGCGGCGTGTCGATCGCGGCGCTGGCCAGGGCGAGCGCCACCGCCAGGTCGGCGGCCGGCTCCCCGAGCTTCACGCCGCCGACGGTCGCCGTGTAGATGTCCTGCTTGCCGATCGACTTGATCCGGCCGCGCTGCTCCAGCACCGCCAGCATCATCGACACCCGGGAGTTCTCCAGGCCGGAGGTCGTACGGCGCGGGGAGGGGATCTGGGTGTCGACGGTCAGCGCCTGCACCTCGGCGACCAGCGGGCGCTTGCCCTCCAGGGTGACGGTCAGGCAGGTGCCCGGGACCGGCTCGTCGCGCCGGGTCAGGAAGAGTCCGGACGGGTCGGCCAGGCCCGTGATGCCCTCGTCGTGCAGCTCGAAGCAGCCGACCTCGTCGGTGGCGCCGTAGCGGTTCTTGATGCCCCGGATCAGCCGCAGGCGGGCATGGCGGTCGCCCTCGAAGGACAGCACCACGTCCACCAGGTGCTCCAGCAGCCGGGGGCCCGCGATCGCGCCGTCCTTGGTGACGTGGCCGACGAGCAGCGTCGACATGCCGCGCTCCTTCGAGGCGCGGATCAGCGCGCCCGCTACCTCGCGGACCTGGGCCATGCCGCCGGGGGCTCCGTCGATCTCGGGGGAGGCGACCGTCTGCACCGAGTCCAGGATCAGCAGCGAGGGCTTGACGTCGTCCAGATGCCCCAGCACCGCCGACAGGTCGGTCTCGGCGGCGAGGTAGAGGTGGTCGGACAGGGCGCCGATGCGGTCGGCCCGCAGCCTCACCTGCGACGCGGACTCCTCACCGGTCACGTAGAGCGTGCGCGCCTGGGGCCCGGCCGCCTTCGCGGCGACGTCCAGCAGCAGCGTCGACTTGCCGACGCCCGGCTCCCCCGCGAGCAGCACCACGGCCCCGGGCACCAGCCCGCCGCCCAGGACCCGGTCCAGCTCCGGCACGCCCGTGCCGCGCGCGGTGGCCTGGCGGCCGTCCACCTGCCCGATCGGCTTGGCCGGCGTCGTCACCCGGCCGGCCGCGGTCGTGCGCACCGGGGATGCGCCGCCGTACTCCTCGACCGTGCCCCACGCCTGGCACTCGCCGCAGCGGCCGAGCCACTTGACGGTCGTCCAGCCGCACTCCGTGCAGCGGTACGACGGACGGTCCTTGGAAGCGGGGCGGGTACGGGCAGCCATGTGCCGCACGCTATCGGGTGCCACCGACAACGCCGCACGGCCCGGGGCGCGGGCCCTTGCCGTCCCGCTCCGGAAATGGCTCGCGCACGTGGCCGGAGGGTCACCCGACGGGGTGAGCGGCGTGTGCTCTTTCGGGCGGGATCACCACCCATTTGGATTAAAGCCCGCCGTGATGCCTGGGGGTGTACGGGTCGTGGTCCTACCGTCACGGAGTGATGAGCAGCAGGTCTGACACACCCTCCCAGACAACCGGCGCGCACCGCCGACACCGCGCGCCGGTCCAGCGTGGCCGCGCCGCGCCGGGGACCACGGGGTCCCCGGCGCGGCGGCGGCCGCGCCCGCAGGGGACCCTGCCCGCGCAGCCCCCGGCGCACTACGAGCCGTACCTGGACGGGCTGTTCACCTACTGCCTCTCCGTGCTGTGCGAGCACGACTCCGCCGCCGCCGCCCTCGGCGACGTGCTGGCCGTGGCCGAGCGCCAGCGCGCCCGGCTGCGCGACACCGAGCTGCGCAGGCCCTGGCTGTACGCGCTGGCCCGCTGGGCCTGCCTGCGCACCCTGGCCGAAGGGCGGCCGGTGTCGGTGCAGGCCTCGGCGGACGTGGCCGCCCGCAGACGCGGGGAACTGGCGGCGCTCGCCTGGCCCGAGGCGGCCGGCACCACCCCCGAGCAGCGCGAGGCGCTGGAGCTCGCCGTCCGGCACCAGCTGGCGCCGCACGAGGTGGCCCTGGTCGTCGGGCGGGAGCCGGACGCGACGCGCGCGCTGCTCGCCCAGGCGGCCTGCGAGGTGGAGCGCACCCGGGCGGCGCTCGCCGTGGTCGAGCTCGGCAACTGCGCGGCGGTCGCCCGCCTCGCCGGTGACGCCCGGGTGCTGCTGGGCTCGGCGCTCCGCCGCGAGCTGGTGACCCACGTCGACGTGTGCGCGCACTGCCGGGTCACGGCCGAGCGCGCCGTGGCGACGGGACCGTGGCCGGGCCTGGCCACCACCGCCGCGACGGCCGTGCTGTCGACGGTCGAGGCGCCCCGCTCCGCCGCGTACGCCGCCTTGCTGCACGCCATGCAGGGCGGCGTCGGGCGCGCCCGCCAGGGCACCCCGCGCTTCGACCGGCGCGGCTTCCCGATGGACCTGAAGGAGCGGATGGCGCGGCGGGCCCGGATGCGGCACCGCGCGGTGACCTCCACGGTGGTCGCGGCCGTCGTCGCGGCACCGGTGCTGGCGCTGTGGGCGGCGTACCACGGAGCGCCGCTGGCGCCCGAGCACAAGGGGGAAGGTTCCTTCAGCGCCGGCGAGGGCCTCGACGGCGTGCAGTACGAGAAGGCCGGTGTCGCGGGCGCGGCCGACGCGCGCGGGCGTTCCACGCGCGGCGGCCAGGGCCGTCTGTCGGTCTCCGTCGTGTCCGCCGCCCCCTCGGCGTCCGCCGCCGCCTCCGCCTCGGCCGGTGCCCGGGGCTCCGCCTCGCCGCCGGGCGACGCCACGGACGGCGACGACCGCTCGGTGCCCCGCCCGGGCCGGCTGCTCGTCGAGGCCCGCTCGCGCGGTCACGTCACCGTCGTCACCCTCACCGCCGAGGGCGCGGCGCCGGTCCGCTGGAGGGCGGCCACCTCCGAGCCGTGGCTGCGGCTGAGCCGGAGCCACGGCAGGCTGCGGCCCGGCCAGAGCATGACGCTGACGGTCTCCGTGGACCGCTCGCGGGAGCCCGTGGGGCCGTGGACGGCACGGATCTGGTTCGACCCGTCGGGCGCGGTCGTCACGATCGAGGGGAGGGGGAGGCAGTCGCCTTCCCCCGACCCCTCTCCGACCCCGTCCGCCCCCGACCCGTCACCGAGCGACCCGCCGAGCCAGAGCCCCTCGCCCTCCCCGTCCTCCGCCCAGGGGGACGACCAGGGCGACGACTAGGCGTCCTCGCCCTCGTCCTGCCCCGGACCCTCACCGCGGGAGCCCGGCACCGGGTCCGCGGGGTGCGGCGCCATCGGCAGCAGGGAGGCGAGCCGCTGCTCGCACAGCTCGACGAGCCGGTCGTAGGCCTGCGCCCCCATCAGCTCCGTGAGCTCCGCCCGGTACGAGACGTACACCGGTTCGCCCGCGCCGTGCGCGGACCGCGCGCCCGTGCACCACCAGTGCAGGTCGTGACCGCCGGGGCCCCAGCCGCGCCGGTCGTACTCGCCGATCGAGATCATCAGCACGCGCGTGTCGTCGGGCCGGTCCACCCAGTCGTACGTCCGCCGGATCGGCAGCTGCCAGCACACGTCCGGCTTGGTCTCCAGCGGCTCGCGGCCCTCCTTGAGCGCGAGCGTGTGCAGCGCGCAGCCGGCGCCCGCGGGGAAGCCGGGGCGGTTGAGGAAGATGCAGGCGCCCTGGTGCCGCCGGGTCTGCCGGTCGCCGTCCTCGTTGACCTCGGCCCAGCCGCCCTCCTCTCCGACCGGGTGGAACTGCCACAGCTCCGGGGTGAGCCGCTCCACGTGCCGCGCGACGCGCTTCTCGTCGTCGTCGTCCGAGAAGTGCGCGCCGAGGGTGCAGCAGCCGTCGTCCGCCCGGCCCGCCTGGATGCCCTCGCAGCCGCGGCCGAAGACGCAGTTCCACCGTGAGGTGAGCCACGTCAGGTCGCACCGGAAGACCTGTTCCTCGTCCGCCGGATCGGGGAACTCGACCCACGCGCGCGGGAAATCGAGCCCGACCTCGTCCGACACGTCCGGGTGATGCTGCCGCTTCGTCGCCTTTTTCACCTTCGCCACGATGTCAGGGTAAGCATGTGAAGCTCCTCCAGTGGTCACCCGCGCATGTGCCCATACCCCGCATGTCCCCGGTCAAGGCGCGGCGCAGTAGCGTTCCGGGCATGAGACTCGGTGTCCTCGACGTGGGTTCGAATACCGTCCACCTTCTGGTCATGGACGCGCACCCCGGCGCGCGTCCGCTCCCCGCCTACTCCCACAAGGCGGAGCTGCGGCTGGCGGAGCTGCTGGACGAGGACGGCGCGATCCGCGAGGACGGCGTGCGGCGGCTGGTCGCCCAGGTCGCCGAGGCCCTGGTCGTCGCGGAGGACAAGGGCGTGGAGGACGTCCTGCCCTTCGCCACCAGCGCGGTGCGCGAGGCCGCCAACGGCGAGCAGGTGCTCGCCCGGGTCGCCGCCGAGACCGGGGTCGCCCTGACCGTGCTGTCCGGGGAGGACGAGGCGCGGCTCACCTTCCTCGCCGCCCGCCGCTGGTTCGGCTGGTCCGCCGGCCGGCTGCTCATGCTGGACATCGGCGGCGGCTCCCTGGAGGTCGCGTACGGCATGGACGAGGACCCGGACGCCGCGGTCTCCCTGCCGCTCGGCGCCGGCCGGCTCACCAGCGGCTGGCTCCCCGGCGACCCGCCCACCCCCGACGACGTGCGCGGCCTGCGCAAGCACGTGCGCGCCGAGATCGCCCGCACCGTGGCGGAGTTCAGCCGGCTCGGCGGGCCCGACCACGTGGTGGGCACCTCCAAGACCTTCAAGCAACTGGCCCGGATCGCGGGCGCGGCCCGCTCCGCCGAGGGCCTGTACGTGCAGCGCACGCTGAGCCGCAAGGCGCTGGCGGAGTGGGTGCCGCGGCTGGCCGCCATGACGGAGGGCGCCCGCCGGGACCTCCCGGGCGTGTCGGAGGGCCGGGCCCGCCAGCTGCTGGCCGGGGCGCTGGTCGCGGACGCGGCGATGGACCTGTTCGGGGTCACCGAGCTGGAGGTCTGCCCGTGGGCGCTGCGCGAGGGCGTCATCCTGCGGCGCCTCGACCTGATGACGAGCGACCGGGGCTGAACGAGGCGCACGGCGTAACGCCGCCGTGCGGGCGCCGCGCCGCCCCGCGCCGCCCCGCGCCGCCCCGCGTGTCGATCGCGTCACGTCGGCCGGGTGCGATGTGCCGTCGGGCCGACCGGCCGCCGTACGCTGTTCCCCGTGGCAGCCCCTGACCCTGTGGACCCGAACGGACACACCGTGCGCGTACCGGACGCGAAGGTCGCGCTGTCCACGGCCTCGGTCTACCCCGAGTCCACGGCGACGGCCTTCGAGATCGCGGCCCGGCTGGGCTACGACGGCGTCGAGGTGATGGTGTGGACCGACCCGGTCAGCCAGGACATCGAGGCGCTGCGCCGCCTGTCGGACTACCACGGCATCCCGATCCTGGCGGTGCACGCCCCCTGCCTGCTGATCACCCAGCGGGTGTGGTCGACCGACCCCTGGGTGAAGCTGCAGCGGGCCCAGACGGCGGCGGAGAAGCTGGGCGCCTCGACCGTGGTCGTCCACCCGCCGTTCCGCTGGCAGCGCAGCTACGCGCGGGAGTTCGTCGCCGGCATCTGGCGGATGGCGAACGAGACCGACGTCCGGTTCGCCGTCGAGAACATGTACCCGTGGCGCTACCGCGACCGGGAGATGCTCGCGTACGCCCCCGACTGGGACCCCACCAAGGACGACTACCGGCACTTCACCATCGACCTGTCGCACACCTCCACGGCCAGGACCGGGACGCTGGAGATGCTCGACCGCATGGGCGACCGGCTCGGTCACGTCCACCTGGCCGACGGCAGCGGCTCCGGCAAGGACGAGCACCTGGTGCCCGGACGCGGCAACCAGCCCTGCGCGGAGGTGCTGGAGGGCCTGGCCGCGCGGGGCTTCGACGGCCATGTGGTGATCGAGGTGAACACCCGGCGCGCGATGTCGGCCGCCGAGCGCGAGGCGGACCTCGCCGAGGCGCTGGCCTTCACCCGGCTGCACCTCGCCGCGGCCGCGCGGGTGCGCTGATGGCTCCGGAGGACGGGACCGGCAGGCGCGGCCGCGGCCGCCCCGCCGGGAGCCGCTCGGGCACCGCCGAGACCCGCGAGCTGATCCTCGCCGCGGCCCGGCAGGAGTTCTCCGCCCGCGGCTACGACAAGACCTCGATCCGCTCCATCGCCAAGTCCGCGGGCGTGGACCCGGCGCTGGTGCACCACTACTTCGGGGCGAAGGAGCAGGTCTTCGCCGCCTCCATCGAGTTGAGCTTCGAGGCCGCCTTCGGCGTCCCCGACGTCCTCGCGACCGGTCCCGAGGGCGTCGGCGAGCGGCTGGCCCGCTTCTTCGTCGCCATATGGGAGAACCCGGTCTCCCGGGCCCCCATGCTGGCGATCGTCCGCTCCGCCGTGACCAACGACACCGCCGCGGGCGTGCTGCGCGGCATCGTCCTGCGGCGGCTGCTGGAGCGCGTCGCGTCGGAACTGAAGGTCCCCGACCCCCGGCTCCGCGCGGAACTCGCGGGCGCCCAGATGATCGGCATCGTGATGATGCGCTACGTCATCAAGATCGAGCCGCTGGCGTCGGCGGACATGGAGGACGTCATCGCCCTCATCGCGCCGACCCTCCAGCGCTACCTGACCGATCCGGGGCCCGTCACGGGATGAGCCGGCCGCATGGCAAACGGGTCGACAATGGGGGAGAGAGCCCCGTCGCCGGCCCGCTGCGGACCCGTCGGTTCCGGTACCGGATCGCCATCCACACCGTGGACTCGCCGTCCGCAATACGGACACACCGCCGCGTACCGCGACCGGGGGCGTACGCTCGAAGGCTCCGAGATGGAAACGTAGGGAGTGGTCCCCGTGCCCGAGCTGAGGTCCCGCACAGTCACCCACGGCCGCAACATGGCGGGCGCCCGCGCCCTCATGCGCGCCTCGGGCGTAGCGAGCGAGGACATCGGCAAGCCGATCATCGCGGTGGCCAACAGCTTCACGGAGTTCGTGCCCGGGCACACCCACCTGCAGCCCGTCGGCCGCATCGTCAGCGAGGCGATCAAGGCCGCGGGCGCCGTGCCGCGCGAGTTCAACACGATCGCCGTCGACGACGGCATCGCCATGGGCCACGGCGGCATGCTCTACTCGCTGCCCTCCCGCGACCTGATCGCCGACTCCGTCGAGTACATGGTCGAGGCGCACTGCGCCGACGCGCTGATCTGCATCTCCAACTGCGACAAGATCACCCCGGGCATGCTGATGGCCGCCCTGCGCCTCAACATCCCCACCGTCTTCGTCTCCGGCGGCCCCATGGAGGCCGGCCGTGCCACCCTCGTCGACGGCACGGTGCGCACCCTCGACCTGATCGACGCGATCGCCGACGCCGTCAACGACAAGATCTCCGACGAGGACATCCTCCGCATCGAGGAGAACGCCTGTCCCACCTGCGGCTCGTGTTCCGGCATGTTCACCGCCAACTCGATGAACTGCCTCACCGAGGCGATGGGCCTGTCGCTGCCCGGCAACGGCTCGGTCCTGGCCACCCACACCGCCCGCAAGGCGCTGTACGAGGACGCCGGCCGCACGGTCGTGGACATCACCCGGCGCTACTACGAGCAGGACGACGAGTCCGTGCTGCCGCGCTCCATCGCCACCTTCGAGGCCTTCGAGAACGCCATGGCCCTGGACATCGCCATGGGCGGCTCCACCAACACGATCCTCCACCTGCTGGCCGCGGCCCAGGAGGCCGACGTCCCCTTCGGCCTCACCGACATCGACGCCGTCTCGCGCCGCGTGCCGTGCCTGGCCAAGGTCGCCCCCAACGTCGCGAAGAGCCGCACATACTACATGGAGGACGTGCACCGGGCCGGCGGCATCCCCGCCCTGCTGGGCGAACTCCACCGGGCCGGCCTGCTCAACGAGGACGTCCACTCCGTCCACTCGCCGTCGCTCGCCGACTGGCTCAAGACCTGGGACGTCCGCGGCGGCTCCCCCTCCGCCGAGGCCGAGGAACTCTGGCACGCAGCCCCCGGCTGCGTCCGCTCCGCCGAGGCCTTCTCCCAGTCCGAGCGCTGGGAGGCCCTCGACCTCGACGCCGCCGAGGGCTGCATCCGCTCCGCCGAGCACGCCTACTCCAAGGACGGCGGCCTGGCCGTGCTCCACGGCAACCTCGCCGTGGACGGCAGCGTGGTGAAGACCGCCGGCGTCGACGAGTCCATCTGGACCTTCGAGGGCCCGGCCGTGGTCTGCGAGTCCCAGGAGGAGGCCGTCGACAAGATCCTCCGCAAGGAGGTCAAGGAGGGCGACGTCGTCGTCATCCGCTACGAGGGCCCCAAGGGCGGCCCCGGCATGCAGGAGATGCTCTACCCCACCTCCTTCCTCAAGGGCCGCGGCCTCGGCAAGGCCTGCGCCCTCGTCACCGACGGCCGCTTCTCCGGCGGCACCTCGGGCCTGTCCATCGGCCACGCCTCCCCCGAGGCGGCGTCCGGCGGCACGATCGCGCTGGTCGAGGACGGCGACCGCATCCGCATCGACATCCCCGGCCGCAGCATCGAACTCCTCGTCCCCGAGGAGGAACTGGCCGCCCGCCGCGCCGCCCTCGGCGGCGTCTACGCCCCCAAGGACCGCGACCGCAAGGTCTCCCTGGCCCTCAAGGCCTACGCCGCGATGGCCACCAGCGCCGACAAGGGCGCCGTCCGCGACGTCACGAAGCTCGAGGGCTGAGCCCGGCCCCGGCCCCGTCGTCCCCGAGACCCCTTCCGCCGATCCCCGCGATCACCAGCGGGAGGGGTCCTTCGCGTCCACGGCGAACACACTGCCGTCGGGCGCGGTCGCGAACACCTTCCCGTCGGCGACGACGGGGGAGGGCGGGGCCCCCGTGGTGACACTGGAGTCCGCATCGGGCCGCGGCTCGGTCTGGCCCAGCAGTGCGCCGCGCGCGGTGTCGATCGCCAGCAACCGTCCGTCCGCGGTGGTCAGGAACACGCGCTCACCCGCGAGCACGGGCCGCGAGGCCTCGGTCACTGACGTCTGAACGCGCCACTGCTGCGCGGCCGTCGGCTCGATGTCCCGGCGCCTGGTGTCGACCGCGACGAGAGCGCCTCCGTACTCGAGCAGGAAAACGGTGTCCCCGCGTATCGCTGCTTGCACCCCCACCATGGGAACGACGAGCCGCACACGACGCTCCGACCAGTCGGTGGTGTCGATGCGCACGATCCAGGCGGCGCGGGAGAACCCGTCGGCTGCTGTCAGGAAAAGGTGGTGCCCGGAAACCCCGATGGGGCTGAGATCCCCGTCGAACCGGTGCTTGCGTCGGACGGTTCCGTCTTCCAGGTCGATCGCAGCCACGGTCGTGTGCTTGCCGTCGCCGGACATGGCGTAGGCCATGCCGGAGCCGTCGTACTCCGCGAAGACCGGAAGCGATTCGCCCTTCAGCCTGGCGTGCCAGCGTTCGCGGCCCGTCGTTCCGTCCACCGCGGTGACATCGGCACTCTTGCTCACCAAGAGGACCGTTGTGCCCAGGCTGTAGTAGGCGCCCTGGTAAGCGGAGATGTCCAGTGTCCACCGGGTTCGCCCTGTGGATGTCTCCAGCGCGGACAACCTGTTGCCGTCCTTGCTCGTGACGCGCAGGACACCTCCCGCCGCCACCGGGGCACTCGACAAGGCGTCGGTTTCCCTGTCCGGGCTGCGGACCGACCACTGCAGGACGCCGCTTCCGGGGTTGATCCTTGCCGCCGCGACACCGCGCTGACTGCAGTACAGGGCTCCGACCGCGTACGAGCAGGCGGCGGTGTCACTGGGCCGCTCGTCGCTGCGGAGAACGGTGGTCCAGGGACGGAACCCGGCAGTCGACTGGGCTCCCCGGTCGCGGGCGCTCGCTGTGTCCCCCTGACCCTGGTGCTGGACGCCCCATACGGTTGCCGTTCCCACGGCAAGCAGCGTCGAGACGGCCACGACAAGGCGCCGGGCGCGCCACCAGGAGGCGGTCGTCCGTCCTTTCTCGGGTCGTCGCAGGGGAGAATACGACCCGGACGCCCCTATGACGACTTCTGCGCCCGGCGGTCGTCGAGGAGTCGGAATCAGGCCTTCCGCTTCGGTGTCGATGTCGAAGGCGCTGAAGGTCTGTGTGTCGTAGGAAGCCGAGATCGACCTCAGCTCCGTCATCATCGCATCGGGCGTCGGACGGTCGTCCGGGTCCTTCGCGAGACATCGTTCGATCAGCGGTCGGAGATCCGCTGGGACCCCCTCCAACTGCGGCTCGTCGTGAACCACTTGGTAGGCGACGATGTAAGGACTGTCGGAGTCGAACGGGCTGCGCCCCGTTGCCGCATGCACGAGCACGCTGGCCATCGCGAAGACATCGGCGGCCGACCCCACCGCTCGTGGCCTGCGGAACTGCTCAGGTGCCATGAACGGGGGCGTCCCGATGAGCTTGCCGGTCTCGGTCCGCAGGTCACTGTCCGACGGCCGTGAGATGCCGAAGTCGATCACCTTGGGACCGTCCGCGGCCAGAAGCACATTGCTCGGCTTCAGGTCGCGATGGACCACGCCCGCCCGGTGGATGTCCCGCAACGCCTCCGCGAGGCCGGCCACCAGGTACCGCAGTTGGGCCGGCGAGACAGGCCCGTTCCGCTTCACGAACTCGGCGAGCGTCGGCCCGGGTATGTAGAGCGTGGCCATCCACGGCCGCTCGGCATCGGGATCGGCGTCCACGACGGAGGCGGTGAAGGCCCCGCTCACGCGTCTGGCGGCAGCGACCTCCTGCCGGAAACGTGCCCTGAACTCGGGGTCCTTGGCGAACTCCTCGTGCACGACCTTGACGGCGAGTCGCATGCCCGAGGTGGAGCGCGACAGATGCACCACGCCCATGCCACCTGAGCCGAGCCGGCTCTCGAGCCGGTACTGCCCCGCGTATTCCGGATGTTCCGCTTCCGGGTCGGTCCCGGGTCCCCGCAGTGGCGGCATGACCCACCCCCGTGTGTTCGTCCGCAGCCGCAACTTGGTGAGCCTAGTGGATCCCCGTAACGGCGGCGGTTCGGATTGCTAGCCTGCACCTAACAGAGCGTGAACCGTTATGGGGGGCCTAGTGGACGAGAAAAATCTCGACGATTCGGCAGAAGCCGCGCGGTCGACCGCGGCATCCGGCCTTGTGTACTACTCGGTGGCTCCGGGCTGCCGCCTCAACGTTCGCACGGGTCCTGGCACCGGCCACCAGATCGTCAAGGTCCTTCCTTACGACGTCAAGGTGCCGATCATCTGCCAGACCCCGGGTACGACGGTCGACGGCTACTACGGGACCTCCAACATCTGGGACCGGATCGCTCCTGGCCAGTACGTTTCCGACGCCTATGTGCACACCGGTAGTGACGGGTACGTGGCGGGTCGCTGCGGATGAGCGCCGCCCTTCGGTGTCACCTACCCGGTCGCGCCTGACGTGCGCCTCAACGTCCGGAACGGACCCGGAACGGGCTACCAGATCGTGAAGGTCCTGCCCTACGACGCGCGTGTCCCCATCTACTGCCAGGCCGACGGCACGACGGTCAGCGGCTACTACGGGACGTCGAACATCTGGGACCGGATGGGTCCCGGCCAATACGTCTCCGACACGTACGTGCACACCGGCAGCGACGGTTACGTCGCTGCGCACTGCGGATGAGCGTCCGCGGTTCTTCATCCATCAGGAGGGCATGTTGAGCGAGGGCAAGAGCAGGCGCGGGTTACTCCTCTCCGGCGCGGCCGCGTTGACCGGGGCGGCCTTCCCCGTGCTCGGGGGCGCCGGCGATGCCGCGGCGGCCACGGCTTCGGCCTCGGGCGATCTCATCTACTACTCGGTCGCGCCGGACGTGCGCCTCAACGTCCGCTCAGGGCCGGGCACCGGCTACCACATCGTGAAGGTCCTTCCCTACGACGCCAAGGTGCCGATCTTCTGCCAGACCCCGGGCACGACGGAGAGCGGCTACTACGGCACCTCGAACATCTGGGACTGCATCGGCACCAACCAGTACGTCTCCGACACCTACGTTCACACCGGCAGCGACGGGTACGTCGCGTCGCGCTGCAGCTGACGCATCAACATCTCGTCAAGCCCATGCCTTGGATTCGTCTCGCGGGAGGAACGTGTTGAGCAAGAGCAGGCGTGCCGCACTGGCGGCCGGTGCGGCCACGATGGCCGGGGCGGTGTTCCTCGTGCTGGGGGGTGCCGCCGAAGCGACCGCGGCGTCCGCGGATCTCGTGTACTACCCGGTCGCCCCCGACGTACGGCTCAACGTCCGTACCGGCCCCGGCACGAACTACCAGATCGTCAGGCTCCTGCCCTATGACGTCAAGGTGCCGATCTTCTGCCAGACCCCGGGCGAGACGGTCAGCGGCTACTACGGGACGAGCAACATCTGGGACCGGATCGGTCCCGGGCAGTACGTCTCCGACACCTACGTGCACACCGGCAGCGACGGGTACGTCGCCGGAAGCTGCGTCTGACCGAGCCCACGCGGTGGGTCGCGCCCGCGTCCCACGGGGAAGGACAACCCCCATGACCACACACCCGGCCCACCGCGTGCTCGCCCAGTCGTTCGACACCGTCGCCGCGCAGTACGCCGCGGCCCGCCCCGGTTACCCGGGGGAGCTGTTCGACGCCGTCGAGGAGATCAGCGGCCGTCCCTTCGCCGGGGCCGCGGTCCTGGACGTGGGGGCCGGGACGGGGATCGCCACGGCGCTGCTGCGGGCGCGCGGGGCGAACGTGACAGCCGTGGAGCCCGGGGCGGGGATGGCCGCGCAGTTGCGGGCGGGGCAGCCGGACGTGCCGCTCGTACGCGGGGACGGGGACGCGCTGCCGTTCGCGTCCGGGGTGGCGGACTTCGTGACGTACGCCCAGGCGTGGCACTGGACGGACGCGGCCAAGTCCTCCCCCGAGGCGGCACGGGTGCTGCGGCCCGGCGGTGCGCTCGCGCTGTGGTGGAACGTGCCGGACATGGGCGTCGCCTGGGTGCGGGAGCAGGAGGAGCGGCTGGCCCGCGCGGTCCCCCGCTACCACGAGAACGGCCTGACGGGGACGGCGGAGGACATCCTCCGCTCGCTCGGCTCCCGCCTGGGGATGCGCACCGAGACCCGCGTCCTGCACTGGACGCGCACCGTCGCGCTGGACACGCACCTCGCGATGCTCGGCAGCCGTTCCTACTTCGCCGTGCTCGCCCCGGACACCGCCCGCCGCATCCTCGATGACGAGCGGCGCGCGCTGCTGGCGCTCTTCCCGGACGGTCACGTGGTCGAGCCCTACAAGGTCGACCTCACGGTGGCGGTCAAGGACTGACGGTCAAGGACCGAGGGGGGCAAGGCCCGGCGGCCGGCCCTAGCCGGCCCGCCGCCTCCCGGCCACCGAACCGACGACGCCGACCACGCCCGCGACGAGGACCCCTCGCCACAGGCCGTCCCAGAGGCTGCCGAAGAAGCCCTCGGAGGTCAGGATCTGGCGCATCACGACGTCGGTGACGAGCAGCATCCCCGCCGGGACCAGCGCGACGCGCCATGGGTGGGCGGCCGCCCAGCGGCGGATGCGGCGGTCGGCGCGCGGGCCGCGCCCGGTCACCGCGCCGGCGCCGCCGACGAGGAAGAAGAGCATCAGCGCGACGGACACGGCGCCGGCGACGACGCCGAGCCCGAAGTCGCCGCTCAGGGCGGAGGCGGCGAGGGAGACCCCGCCGCCGATCGCGCCGACCGCCGCCGCCGGGCGCCAGGGGCCGAGGGTGGCCGAGGCCACCGCGAGCTGCCGCTTCTCGGCTCCGGTCACGTCCCGGGATACATCGGTAGAACGCCTCATATGGCCACGGTCACTCCGCTCCGCTCCCGAAGCCATAGGGGATGACCCTGAGACGGCCCGGAACCGTGGGTCAGGGGCGGCGCCCCGTCCCGCCCGGTCCCGGGCCGCCGCGTCACACCGGTGCGCCCTGCACCCGGACGGGCGTCACCCCCTCCTCGTTGTGCCGCTCGGCCCAGCCGAGCAGGGCCATGCCGCAGGCGTGGTCGAGGTGCCGCAGCCGGCGCAGGTCGAGTTCCATCGGGCGGTCGCGGGGCAGGGCCTCCAGTTGGTCCAGCAGCTTGGGCAGCCGCAGGAAGGTGGCGTTGCCCAGGACGCGGACGACGATCGGGCCCTCGCCCTTGTCGTGGATCTCCACATGCGTCTGCGAGGTCTCCCAGGCCGCCTTGACCACGGCCGTGAGCAGCCCGATGAGGACCCCCTCGAACATGTTGGTGGCCACGATCGCCGTCGCGGTCACCACCAGGACGACGGCCTCGCCCCGGTGCGCGCGCCACAGCGGCACGAGCTCCTTCACCGGTACGAGCTTCCAGCCCGCGTGCACCAGCACACCCGCCAGCGCGGCCACCGGGATCACCCCCAGGGCGCCGGGGATCAGCGCGGCGAACAGCAGCAGCCACACGCCGTGCAGCACGCGTGCCGCCTTCGTACGGGCGCCCGCCTGCACGTTGGCCGCGCTGCGGACGATCACCGCGGTCATCGGCAGGGCCCCGAGCGCCCCGCAGACGGCGTTGCCCGCGCCCTGCGCGATGAGTTCCTTGTCGTACTCCGTGCGCGGCCCGTCGTGCAGCCGGTCCACCGCCGCGGCGCTGAACAGGCTCTCGGCGGAGGCGATCAGCGTGAAGGCCAGCACGGTGCCGATCATGGACAGGCTCGCCAGCCCCGCGAACTGTCCGGCACCCGGCGGCTGGACGACGTCGAGCAGTCCGGCCACCTCGACGCGCTGGACCGGCAGGCCGAACAGCACGGCCGCGCCCGTGGCCAGCGCGACCGCGGCCAGTTGCCCCGGCAGCAGCCGCGCGGCACGCGGGATGCGGGGCCACAGCACGAGGACCGCGATGGTGCCGCCGCCGACCGCGAGCGCGGTGAGCGCCGTGGGCGAGGCGACGGTGCCCGCGACCAGTCCGGGTAATCCGGCGATCTTCGCGACGCCGCCTGCCGGTGCCGCGGTGTCGGTGAGCGCGTAGACCTGTCCGGCGATCAGCACCAGGCCGATGCCGGCCAGCATGCCCTGGACGACGGCGACGGAGATGGCCCGGAACCAGCGGCCCAGCCGGAGCACGCCCATGGCGAGCTGCAGCCCGCCCGCGCAGAACACGAGCACGCCCAGTGAGGGCAGTCCGAACTCCTGGACCGCCTCGTAGACCAGGACGGTGAGTCCGGCGGCCGGGCCGGACACCTGGAGGCTGCTGCCGGGGAGCAGGCCGGTCACGATCCCGCCGACGATGCCGGTGACCAGGCCGAGTTCGGCCGGCACCCCCGAGGCGACGGCCACGCCCACGCACAGCGGCAGGGCGACGAGGAAGACGACGAGGGAGGCGGTGACGTCGGCGCGCAGCGACTGCGGGCGGGGCAGTCGCGACGCGGCGCGCATGAGGCGGCTCACCGCGCGGGGGCGGGGGTGAGGGAGCCGCGGACGGGCCGGAGGGGCCGGACGGCTGGTGGGGGGAGGGCGGCTGGTGGGGGGAGGGCGGAACAAGAGGTGGGGGATGGGGGGATGAAGGTCTTCACGCGGGTGTCCTCCATTGCGCCCCGGCGCCGGTGTGGGCGGGGGCGTACGTGGTCGAGCAGTGTGGGGGGACGGTTCTCCCGGACCGCGGGCGCCGCGTACGAGTGCATGTGCGTGCACGTGGACGCGCGGGCGCCGGCGCGGGCTCGGGCCGGGGTCGGGCCCGGGCCGCGGGCGACGACCGCGGTCAGGAGGGAAGGGCTGGCGGCAGGCCGTGCCTCAGCAGCGGAACGCGCCGAGGGCGATCGGTAGTTCTCCGGATCTGGAGAGGGGTACCGCCTGCCGGGCGGTCCGCGGCGCCGTCACGGCGGCGGACACCTGGGCGCCTTCCGCCGGGACCGTCTCATCGGTCCCGGTGCCGCCCCGTGGTGCCGGTGCCGGTGCCGGGACGCTCACGGTCCCGGGCAGCACCAGGCGTATGCCGTTGCTCCCGTGCCTGCGTGCCAGGCAGTTCCGGGTCTCGGGCTCCACGCGCGCCACCGTCGTGCCCGCGCCACGGCCGGAGACGGGAACGGGCTCGGCGGCGGCGCAGCCTATCGCCGCGAACAGGGAGAGCAGCAGTGCCGCCATTCCGGCGACAGCACGCGCAACTCCCTTGGCCGATACCACAGGTGCCCCCGTTCCGATGCGTAGCCGCCCTCCATTTTGCGCAGACAGCCACTCCATTTTGCAAGCTCTTTAAGCAAACGGAGTGTAAATGATCCGTCACTCAAACGAATGCATCCGCCGCTCCTTGACGTCCCGACGCGCCCCGGAGCATTATTCACCGCATGATGAATAAAGCCGAGGAGCCCGGAGAACCGGGCCCCGGACCCGCCGTGCACGCCTCCGGGCTCACCGTCGTCCGCGGCGGCCGCACCGTCCTGGACGCCCTGGAGTTCGCCGTCCCCCGTGGCGAGATCACCGGCCTGCTCGGCCCCAGCGGCTGCGGCAAGTCGACCCTCATGCGCGCCGTCGTCGGCACCCAGGCGGCCGTCACCGGCACCCTCGACGTCCTCGGCCTGCCCGCCGGCCACCGCGACCTGCGCCCCCGCATCGGCTACGTGACCCAGGCCGCCTCCGTCTACCTCGACCTGACCGTCCGCCAGAACCTCGCGTACTTCGCCGCCGTCCTCGGCGGCGACGCGCCCGACCACGTCGAACGCGCCATCGCCGACGTCGACCTGGCCTCCCACGCCACCGCCCTCGCCGGCAACCTCTCCGGCGGACAGCTGGGCCGCGTCTCCCTCGCCGTGGCGCTGCTCGGCACCCCCGAACTCCTCGTGCTCGACGAACCCACCGTCGGCCTCGACCCCGTCCTGCGCCGCGACCTGTGGGAGCTCTTCCACCGCCTCGCCGCCGAACGGGGCGCCACCCTCCTCGTCTCCAGCCACGTCATGGACGAGGCCGAGCGCTGCCACCGGCTGCTGCTCATGCGCGAGGGCCGCATCCTCGCCCAGGGCGCACCCGACGAGCTGCGCGCAGGCACCGGCGCCCCCACCGTCGAGGACGCCTTCCTCCGCCTCGTCGACGAGGCCGCCGGGAAGCTCCCCCACCAGACCGAGGAGCCCGTCCGATGAGCACGCGCCGCACCCTCGCCACCGCCCGCCGCGTGCTGCTGCAACTGCGCCACGACCCGCGCACCATCGCCCTGATGGTCGTCGTGCCCTGCGTCCTGCTCACCCTGCTGTCCTGGGTGTACGACGCCAGCCCGCGCACCTTCGACACCGTCGGCGCCTCGCTGCTGGGCATCTTCCCGCTCATCACGATGTTCCTGGTCACCTCGATCGCGACGCTGCGCGAACGCACCTCCGGCACCCTGGAACGCCTGCTGTCCATGCCGCTGGGCAAGGGCGACCTGCTGGCCGGGTACGCCCTCGCCTTCGGCGCCATCGCCGTCGTCCAGGCCGCCCTCGCCACCGGGCTCGCCGTCCTCGCCCTCGGCCTCGACGTCACCGGCTCCGCCTGGCTGCTGCTCCTGGTCGCCCTCGCCGACGCCTGCCTGGGCACCGCCCTCGGGCTCTTCGTCAGCGCCTTCGCCGCCAGCGAGTTCCAGGCCGTGCAGTTCATGCCCGCCGTGCTGCTGCCGCAGATCCTGCTCTGCGGACTGCTCATGCCGCGCGACCGGATGCAGCCGGTGCTGGAGGCCATCTCCAACGTCCTGCCCATGTCGTACGCCGTCGACGGCATGCAGGAGGTCCTCACCCACACGGGCGTCACCGGTGACTTCGTCCGCGACCTCGCCGTCGTCGCCGGCAGCGCCGCGCTCGCACTCGCCCTCGGCGCGGCCACGCTCCGCCGCCGTACGGCCTGATCCCCCAGGGTGACCGCACCGTGGACGGCACGGCCTCCGGGCCGCCCACGGTGCGAGGATGACCCCTATGACGCAGAAAGTCGCGGTGCTCGGCACCGGCAAGATCGGCGAGGCCCTTCTGTCGGGCATGCTCCGTGCCGGCCGGCAGCCGGAGAACCTCCTCGTGACCGCCCGCCGCCCGGCGCGCGCCCAGGAGCTGCACGCCCGCTACGGCGTCGAATCGGTCTCCAACGAGGAGGCGGCCAAGACCGCCGACACCCTCATCCTCGCCGTGAAGCCGCAGGACATGTCCGCCCTCCTGGAGGAGCTCGCCCCGCACGTCGCCGCCGACCGGCTGATCATCAGCGCCGCGGCCGGCGTCCCGACCTCCTTCTTCGAGGAGCGCCTCGCGGACGGCATCGCGGTCGTCCGCGTCATGCCCAACACCCCCGTCCTGGTCGACGAGGGCATGTCCGTCATCTCCGGCGGCAGCCACGCGGCCGAGGAGCACCTGCTGCGCACCGAGGAGATCTTCCAGCCGGTCGGCAAGACCCTGCGCATCCCCGAGTACCAGCAGGACGCCGCCACCGCCCTCTCCGGCTCCGGACCCGCGTACTTCTACTACCTGGTCGAGGCCATGACCGACGCCGGCATCCTCCTCGGCCTGCCGCGCGCCCAGGCCCACGACCTGATCGTGCAGTCCGCGATCGGCGCCGCCGTGATGCTCCGCGACAGCGGCGAGCACCCCGTCAAGCTCCGCGAGGCCGTCACCTCCCCGGCCGGCACCACCATCAACGCCATCCGGGAACTGGAGAAGCACGGCGTGCGCCACGCCCTGATCGCCGCCCTGGAGGCCGCCCGCGACCGCAGCCGCGAGCTCGCCTCCGGCAACGGCTGACCGACCGGCCGGCCGGGGTCGGCGGCCCCGGCCGCCGTCAGCACGACCTCAGCCCGGCGGCAGCAGCCCGATCGCCCGGTAGGCCGCGTCCACCGTCGGCCGGGCCAGGGCCCGCGCCCGCGCGGCACCGTCCCTGAGCACCCCGTCCACGTAGCCGGGGTCGGCCACCAGCTCCGCGTGCCGTTCCCGCAACGGCCGCAGCTCCTCCACGACGGTCTCGGCGGTGTCCTTCTTCAGGGCGCCGTACGAGTCGTACCCCGCCGCGAGGTCCTGCGGCGCCCGGCCCGTGCACGCCGACAGGATCTCCAGCAGGTTCGCCACCCCGGGCCGCTCCTGCGGGTCGTACGCCACGTCCTGCCCGCTGTCCGTCACCGCCCGCAGCACCTTCCTGCGGACGACGTCGGGCTCGTCGAGCAGGTAGACGATCCCCGGGCCGGTGTCCTCCGACTTCCCCATCTTCGACCCCGGGTCCTGCAGGTTCATCACCCGCGCCGCCACCTGCGGCAGCACCGCCTGGGGGACGGTGAACACATGCCCGTAACGGTGGTTGAACCGCACCGCCAGATCCCGCGTCAGCTCCACGTGCTGCGCGTGGTCGTCCCCGACGGGCACCTCGTCCGCCCCGTACGCCAGGATGTCCGCCGCCATCAGCACGGGGTACGTCAGCAGCGACAGCCGCACACTGCCGCCCCGCCGCTGCTCACGGGCCGCCTTCTCCTTGTACTGGACCATCCTGCGCATCTCCCCGTCCGTGGCGGTGCATTCGAGGAGGTACGCCAGGCGGGCGTGCTCGTCCACATGGCTCTGCACGAAGAGCGTGCAGACCCCCGGGTCGAGGCCGGCCGCCAGCAGGAGCGTCGCCGCCTGGCGGCTCAGCCGCCGCACCCGCGCCGGGTCGTGCTCGACGGTCAGCGCGTGCAGGTCCACGACGCAGAACAGCGACTCGGCCCGGTGCTGGTCCACCGCCGCCCACTGCCGCACGGCGCCCAGGTAGTTGCCCAGGGTCAGGTGCCCCGTCGGCTTGATCCCGCTGAAGACCCTCGTCATCGCTGTTCCTCCCGGCTGTGGGACCACCGCGGTCGGCGAGCCGGAGCAGAAACACGTACGGCCGCCGAAGCGGCGGCCGTTGGATGCATGCGCTGAGCGTCGGCCGCCGTCAGGCGGCCCACCACAGGTACGAGTGCGCATGCTCGGTCATGCCCCGAAGGTAACGCGCAAACCTGTTGACGGCCACAGGTTTGAAGCACCCCTGGGCGTGGTGTAGTGTTCTCAAGCTGCCTCGGACGGGTCACCTTCCAGAGGTGGCCACTCAAGCCGCCCGGCGGCAAACCACTACTGCACGACTTCCCCTCGGGGACGATTTCGGCATGCCGAAATCAGATCCGAATGGCTCGATTATGAACCGCCGGGGAAATCCGCTAACGTAGTGGACACGCCGGAAGGCGCGAAACGAAAAACCCCGCTCCAATAGGGGGCCGGAAACGAAGAGCGGAAACGCGAAACGGATCTGGTAAGGTTGGAGACAACGAAGGGAAAGCCCGGAGGGGCCGGTGAAACGGTCTCGAAGGAAGCTTCCGTTCCTTGAGAACTCAACAGCGTGCCAAAAGTCAACGCCAGATATGTTGATACCCCGTCCATCTCGGACGAGGTTCCTTTGTAAAAAACACAGCGAGGACGCTGGGCACGTCGGGATTATTCCTCCCGATGGTGCCGCTCTCGTGAAGACATTCACGGAGAGTTTGATCCTGGCTCAGGA